>NZ_JBANLK010000014.1:102034-127720 GCF_054968425.1 Paraburkholderia sp. AV2 | reverse complement strand
GCCCAAGCCCGATGTTCCGGTATTCCGGCCTCGGTTTTTTTGCGGCTTCTGCCATGCTAGACCCCTACTATGTAATAACACTAATATGCGATTTTAGCGCCTTTTTATATCGCGCTGCAGCGAAATCCGCGCCCGCGGACCACTGGATGCGCGCGCAATGAAGGCGCGTGGGGACGTGCCGCGCGTCGCTGGAACAGCCGACGCGCGCGCCCTTCAACTCAAATCGTTCTGATAGTAATACCCGGTTGTGACATACCATCCACGGCGCACCTCGACCGGCCGGTCTCCATAGGTATAGGACACGCGATCGACCGAAAGCAATGGAAAGCCGGCGGGAACATGGAGCACGTCGGCCACGGCGGGCTCTGCCGCCACCGCGCGGATCTTCTCCGTCGCGCGAATCATGCGGGTGCCGAACTCGGCCTCGAACATGGCGTAGAGCGGCCCCTTGTACTCGGCAAGACGCTCCGCCGTGAGGCCGCGAAACACGGCGCCAGGCAGCCAGATTTCGTCGAGCACGGTGTTCTCGCCATCGAACTGCAAGAGACGCCGGATCAGCACGACGGGGTCCGCCGGCTTCAGGTCCAGTTGCCGCGCGATCTCCGCCGAAGCACGCAGGCGCCGGCATTCGAGCAGCCTGCTGACGTGCGGATGTTCGGCACCGTCATCTGCCAGCAATCTAAGGAAGCGAAACTGGGCTCGCTCCTCATTGTGCGTCGCAACGAACGTACCCTTGCCCTGGCGGCGCACGAGCAGGTTTTCGGCAGCGAGTTCGTCGATCGCCTTGCGCACGGTTCCCTGGCTCACCTTATAGCGGGCGGCCAGTTCGACTTCGCTGGGGATGATCTCGCCGGGCTTCCATTCGCCGGTCTCGAGGCTCTGCGTGATGAGCCCCTTGATCTGCTGGTAGAGGGGGCTGAAAGTGGGGGAGGCTGCCGGTGCAGACGCACTCGCACCGCTCTCCGGAGCGGGTGAATTGGCGTGACTGACCGGGTTCGTACTCATGGCGCGCATTTCAACACAAAGCCCGCCCCGGCGTCCAGCCTTTCCCCTGTAATAGATATGTCTTATATAAGACATAAGATACGGTTGACTTTGACCCTTCCGACTCCTACACTGCCGATCGAGCAAGGGTTTGCGGGCAGGCCCGCCTCACGGGCGAGAAGCCGCCGGCAGCAGCCACCTCGTGGCGCGCCGCGCCGCAAGGCACCTTCGCATCATGCTGTTCCCTCACCGCAGTAGAGGTTTCGATCCGCCCCGTCGGCGCCCCTCGCGCCACGCCCTCGTGGACCAGCCAAAGCGAGCCGTTGCAGGAGTCGGCACACCTGATGCGGCGAGCCGCAGGCATCCCGTTTCCCCTGGCTTTTGTCGCACAGGTTACCGGTCCGGCCGCCCTGCCGCGGCACGCAAAACCGGCGGCGACAGCCAGCCGGACGCATGCCCGGCAAAACGCCAGCCTGTTTCACGAACGCTTCGCGTAACGCGCATATAGAATGGCGTTTTACCTTGGCGTCTAACGCACCTTCCTGGAGATTTTCAATGGCTAAGCCCGCAAAGCGCGTTGCCGTCACCGGCGCCGCAGGTCAGATCGCTTACTCCCTGCTGTTCCGCATCGCGAACGGCGACCTGCTCGGCAAGGATCAGCCCGTCATCCTGCAACTGCTGGACCTGCCGCAAGCGCAAGCCGCCGTCAACGGCGTCGTGATGGAACTGGACGACTGCGCCTTCCCGCTGCTCGCAGGCGTGGTCATCACGGACGACCCGAAGGTCGCGTTCAAGGACGCCGATGTCGCCCTGCTGGTGGGCGCACGTCCGCGCTCGAAGGGTATGGAGCGCAAGGATCTGCTCTCGGCCAACGCCGAAATCTTCACGGTTCAGGGCAAGGCGCTGAACGACGTCGCCAGCCGCGACGTGAAGGTGCTCGTGGTCGGCAACCCGGCCAACACGAACGCCTACATCGCCATGAAGTCGGCGCCGGATCTGCCGAAGAAAAACTTCACGGCCATGCTGCGTCTGGACCACAACCGCGCGCTTTCGCAACTGGCCGCCAGGTCGGGCAAGCCGGTCGCTTCGATCGAGAAGCTCGCCGTGTGGGGCAACCACTCGCCCACGATGTATCCGGACTTCCGCGTCGCCACGGCGGAAGGCCAGTCGCTGACCAAGCTGATCAACGACGACGAATGGAACCGCAACACCTTCATCCCGACCGTCGGCAAGCGCGGCGCGGCGATCATCGAAGCGCGCGGCCTCTCGTCGGCAGCATCGGCCGCCAACGCGGCCATCGACCACGTCCGTGACTGGGTGCTCGGCACGAACGGCAAGTGGGTCACGATGGGCATTCCGTCGGACGGCTCGTACGGCATTCCCGAAGACATCATCTACGGCGTGCCGGTGACCTGCGAAAACGGCGAGTACAAGCGCGTGGAAGGCCTCGAAATCGACGCGTTCTCGCGCGAGAAGATGGACGGCACGCTGAACGAACTGCTCGAAGAGCGCGACGGCGTCGCTCACCTGCTCAAGTAAGTCCGGGGCAGGCAAACCGGGACTCCGCTTACGCGGCTTACGCGTATTGCCGTAGCGGGTTCCCGGTTTTTTCACGTCCAGAACTCGACTTCCGACGCCGATAATGCGCGCCATCACTCCCGCAGAAGTGCTGTTTGAAGGCGAAGCACCGCCCCCCCTCCTGCCCGCGTGCGATCACTACGCCGGCAGCGAGAAGCTGATGTTGAAGTCGCTCGCGCTGCAGCAGCAGCTCGGGCCCCTCTTCGATATCACGCTCGATTGCGAAGACGGCGCCCAGGTGGGCCGCGAAGGCGAGCACGCCGAATTCGTGGCGTCGCTGCTAGGCAGCGAGCACGACCGCTTCGGGCGCGTCGGCGTACGCATCCACGACTTCCATCATCCGCACTGGCGCGACGACGTGCGCCTGATCCTGCGCGCCGCGAAGCGCGCGCCGGCGTTCATCACGCTGCCGAAGATCCGCGCGGTGGGCGACGCCGCCGAAATGGTCGCCTTCATCGAGGCGACACGCGTGGAAATGGGCATCGACAAGCCGATCCCCGCCCAACTGCTCGTCGAAACGCACGGCGCGCTCGCGCGCGTGTTCGACCTCGCGGCGCTGCGCGGCGTCGAGGCACTGAGCTTCGGCCTGATGGACTTCGTCTCCGCGCACGACGGCGCGATTCCCGATTCGGCCATGCGCTCGCCCGGCCAGTTCGATCACCCGCTCGTGCGCCGCGCGAAGCTGGAGATCGCCGCGGCCTGCCACGCGTTCGGCAAGGTCCCCTCGCACAACGTCAGTACCGAGGTGCGCGACATGGACGTGGTCGCGAACGACGCGACCCGCGCGCGCAACGAGTTCGGCTACACCCGCATGTGGAGCATCCATCCCGCGCAGATTCCCGCCATCGTGGCCGCGTTCGCGCCGCGCGACGCGGAAATCGCGCTGGCCACGGAGATTCTGCTCGCGGCACAAAGCGCGCAGTGGGGCCCGACGCGCCACGGCGACACGCTGCACGACCGCGCGAGCTACCGCTACTACTGGTCCGTGCTGCGCCGCGCGCGCGCCACGGGCCGCGCCGTGCCACCCGAGGCGGCACCGCTGTTTGCGCCGGGCGAGTTCGCGCGGGAGGACGCGCCGTGAGGCGAGGTAAATCACAATGCGCCGCAGAAATTGAAGTTCATGCCGACAAATAGGTGAAAATAGCGTCCGCTGCGCGCTCTCGGGGCGTGCGCAGTGCTAGCTTGTGGCCGCATCGCGCGGCCGCGCACTGATCAACCGAGTTTGAGAGATAAAGGTCTGACTCCATGAAGAAATTGCTGATCGCCGCCGTTGTTGGCGCACTGTCCTCGTCGATGTTGCTGGCTGCGAACGACGCCGCCGCCCAGGCATCGTCGACCACGGCCAAAACGGCCACCACGACGCCGAAAAAGCCGGCCCCGAAGCACCGCATCATCAAGCGCAAGGCCAACCCGGCCAAGGAAGCCAAGGTCGATCCGATCCCGGAAGGCTCAGAGCACTGGAGCTGCGCGGAAGGCATGGCGTTCGACCTGAAGGGTGACATGGCGCGTGACCAGATCGTTACCGTTCACTGGGCGAACAAGAACTACAACCTGCCGCGCCAGGACACCACGACCGGCGCCGACCGCTTCCACGACGCCGCCACGGGCCTCGACCTCGTCGTGATCCCGACCAAGGCGATGCTGTTCTCGGACAAGGACAGCTCGCGTCTGGCGGACGAGTGCAAGACTGTTGCGATGCAGCAAGGCGCGCTGGCGCCGACCCAGGCCAACGCGCTGAACCCGGCGACCCGCGCTCCGGCGGCTGCCAGCGGCGCGACGGGCCAGTAAGCGCCCAAGGCGCACGGGAAGCCTCGATGCCCGCTCCGATCGCCCATGTCCGGCCACGGCCGGATCAGGTACTGGTCGATATCGTCGACTATGTCCTGAACGGGTTTGCCATAGACGGTGTCGACAGCGCGCTCGCGCTCTCGACGGCGCGTCTTTGTCTGATCGACACGCTGGGCTGCGGGCTCGAGGCGCTCTCCTACCCCGCCTGCACCAAACTGCTGGGACCGATCGTGCCGGGCACGGTCGTCCCGCACGGCGCGAAGGTGCCCGGCACCTCATTCCAGCTCGACCCGGTTCAGGCCGCGTTCAACATCGGCGCGATGATCCGCTGGCTCGACTTCAACGACACGTGGCTCGCTGCCGAATGGGGCCACCCGTCGGACAATCTCGGCGGCATCCTCGCCACGGCCGACTGGCTCTCGCGCACGGCCGTCGCCCACGGCAAGCCGCCGCTCGCCATGCGGGATGTGCTTGCCGGCATGGTGAAAGCCCACGAGATCCAGGGCTGCATCGCGCTCGAGAATTCGTTCAACAAGGTCGGTCTCGACCACGTGCTGCTCGTGAAGCTCGCCTCGACCGCGGTGGTCGGGCAGATGCTCGGGCTCACGCGCGACGAACTGATCAACGCCGTCTCGCTCGCGATGGTGGACGGCCAGGCGCTGCGCACCTATCGCCACGCGCCCAACACCGGCTCGCGCAAGTCGTGGGCCGCCGGCGACGCCACCTCGCGCGCCGTGCGCCTCGCGTTGATGGCGAAGACGGGGGAGATGGGCTACCCCTCGGCGCTCACGGCGAAGACCTGGGGCTTTTACGACGTCTCGTTCAAGGGACAGCCGTTCCGCTTCCCGCGCCCCTATGGCACGTACGTGATGGAAAACGTGCTGTTCAAGATTTCGTTCCCCGCCGAATTCCACGCGCAGACCGCGGCCGAAGCCGCGATGACGCTGCACGGCACGCTCGCGCAAACGGGCAGAACGGCGGAGGACATCAAGCGGATCACGATCCGCACGCACGAAGCGGCGATCCGCATCATCGACAAGACCGGGCCGCTCGCGAACCCGGCCGACCGCGACCACTGCATCCAGTACATGGTCGCCGTGCCGCTCCTCTTCGGGCGCCTCACGGCCGCCGACTACGAGGACGACGTGGCGGGCGATCCGCGCATCGACGCGCTGCGCGCGAAGATGGTCTGCGTCGAAGACCCGCAGTTCACGAAGGATTACCACGACCCGGGCAAGCGCTCGATCGCGAATGCGCTGACCGTCGAGCTGAACGACGGCACGACGCTGGCCGAAGTCGTGGTGGAATACCCGGTCGGCCACCAGCGGCGCCGCGCAGAAGGCATTCCGCTGCTGGTCAAGAAGTTTCGCACCAACCTCGCGCGCCGCTTCCCCACGAAGCAGCAGCAGGCGATTCTCGATGTCTCGCTGGATGCGGCGCGGCTCGACGCCATGCCCGTCAACGAGTACGTCGATCTGTATGTGATCTGAGAAGTAAGGTAAACAGCAGCAAACGTGTCTTAAGCGTTATTTCCGCGATTAAACGAAGGAAAACACCATGGCCCACAATCTCCACAAAACGCTAAAGGAATTCGACAGCGGTTCCGGCAAAGGCAAGTTCTACTCGCTGCCGCAACTCGGCAAGCAGCTCGGTGTGAAGATCAACCGCCTGCCGGTCTCGATCCGTATCGTGCTCGAGTCCGTGCTGCGTAACTACGACGGCAAGAAGATCGCGGAAGAGCACATCGAGCAGCTCGCGAACTGGAAGCCGAACGCCTCGCGCGTCGACGAAATCCCGTTCGTCGTCTCGCGCGTCGTGCTGCAGGACTTCACGGGCGTGCCGCTCCTCGCCGACATCGCCGCGATGCGCGGCGTCGCGAAGCAGGTCGGCAAGGACCCGAAGGTCATCGAGCCGCTCGTGCCGGTGGATCTCGTCGTCGACCACTCGGTCCAGATCGACTACTTCCGCCAGAAGGACGCGCTCGACCTGAACATGAAGCTGGAATTCCAGCGCAACAACGAGCGCTACCAGTTCATGAAGTGGGGCATGCAGGCGTTCGACACGTTCAAGGTCGTGCCGCCGGGCATCGGCATCGTCCACCAGGTCAACCTGGAATACCTCGCGCGCGGCGTGCACAAGAAGGCCGAAGGCGCCGACACGGTCTACTACCCCGACACGCTCGTCGGCACCGACTCGCACACCACGATGATCAACGGCATCGGCGTGGTGGGCTGGGGCGTGGGCGGCATCGAAGCCGAAGCCGGCATGCTCGGCCAGCCGGTGTACTTCCTCACGCCGGATGTGGTCGGCGTCGAACTGAAGGGCAAGCTGCGCGAAGGCTGCACGGCCACCGACCTCGTGCTGACCATCACCGAAATGCTCCGCAAGGAGAAGGTGGTCGGCAAGTTCGTCGAATTCTTCGGCGAAGGCACGGCCTCGCTCTCGCTGCCGGACCGCGCGACGATCGGCAACATGGCGCCGGAATACGGCGCGACCATGGGCTTTTTCCCGGTCGACGAAAAGACGATCGACTACTTCAAGGGCACGGGCCGCACGAAGGCCGAAATCGAAGCGTTCGAGAACTACTTCAAGGCGCAAGAGCTGTTCGGCATTCCGAAGGCCGGCCAGATCGACTACACGAAGACGCTCACGCTCGACCTCGCCACCGTCACGCCGTCGCTGGCCGGTCCGAAGCGCCCGCAAGACCGTATCGAGATCGGCCACGTGAAGTCGACCTTCACCGACCTGTTCTCGAAGCCGGTCGCCGAAAACGGCTTCGCCAAGAAGGCGGACGATCTCGCGGCCGAGTACACGACGACCGACGGCGTCAAGCTGCACAACGGCGACGTGCTGATCGCCGCGATCACGTCGTGCACGAACACGTCGAACCCGAGCGTGCTGCTCGCTGCCGGCCTGCTGGCGAAGAAGGCGGTGGAAGCGGGCCTCACGGTCGCGCCGCACATCAAGACCTCGCTCGCCCCGGGGTCGCGCATCGTCACGGAATACCTGACGAAGACGGGCCTCCTGCCGTACCTCTCGAAGCTCGGCTTCGAACTGGCGGCCTACGGCTGCACGACCTGTATCGGCAACGCCGGCGACCTCACGCCGGAACTGAACGATACGATCACGAAGAACGACGTCGTGGCGGCCGCCGTGCTGTCGGGCAACCGTAACTTCGAAGCGCGTATTCACCCGAACATCCGCGCGAACTTCCTCGCTTCGCCGCCGCTCGTCGTGGCCTACGCGATCGCGGGCAACATCACGCGCGACCTGATGACCGAGCCGGTGGGCAAGGGCAAGGGCGGCAAGGACATCTACCTCGGCGACATCTGGCCGACGAGCGACGAAGTCAACGCGCTGCTCAAGTTCGCGCTCGACGCCGACGCGTTCCAGAAGAACTACAGCCAGCTCACGAAGAAGGGCGACCTGTGGAGCAAGATCGAAGGCGAAGAAGGCCAGGTCTACGACTGGCCGAAGTCGACCTACATCGCCGAGCCGCCGTTCTTCGGCGACGACTTCTCGATGAAGCCGGCTTCGTCGATCGCTCCGGTCAAGGGCGCGCGCGCACTCGGCATCTTCGGCGATTCGGTGACGACCGACCACATCAGCCCGGCAGGCTCGATCAAGGAAGACTCGCCGGCAGGCAAGTGGCTGAAAGCGAACGGCGTGCAGAAGGCCGACTTCAACAGCTACGGCTCGCGCCGCGGCAACCACGACGTCATGATGCGCGGTACGTTCGCGAACGTGCGCATCAAGAACCTGATGATCCCGGCGAAGGCCGACGGCACGCGCGTGGAAGGCGGCCTGACGATCCACCAGCCGAGCGGCGAACAGATGTCGATTTACGACGCCGCCATGAAGTACATCGACGCCGACACGCCGACCATGGTGTTCGCCGGCGAAGAGTACGGCACGGGTTCGTCGCGCGACTGGGCAGCCAAGGGCACGCAACTGCTGGGCGTGAAGGCCGTGGTCGCACGCAGCTTCGAGCGTATCCACCGCTCGAACCTCGTCGGCATGGGCGTGCTGCCGCTGCAATTCAAGGGTTCGGACAGCGTAGCCTCGCTCGGTCTGACCGGCGAAGAAACGTTCGACGTCGAGGGTCTGACGGACGACTTCAAGCCGCAACAGGACCTGACGCTCGTGATCCACCACAAGGACGGCAAGTCGCAGCGCGTCCAGGTGCTGCTGCGTATCGACACGCCGATCGAAGTGGACTACTACAAGCACGGCGGTATTCTGCCGTTCGTGCTGCGCTCGCTGCTGGCGGCGTAAGCAGAAAGCTTTGCAGGTGCTGCATCCGGCAACGGATGCAGTCACACTTGGAAGCCCGACGAAAGTCGGGCTTTTTTTTCATTCGAGAAGCTTGTTGAGCGTGGCGAACTCGATCAGCGCCGCGAGCGAGGACACGCCGAGCTTGTCGAGCACGCGGGTCTTGTAGGTGCTGACGGTTTTGTCCGACAGCCCAAGGCGCGCCGCAATGCCCTTGTTGCTCATGCCGCGCGCGAGATATTGCAGCACTTCCACTTCGCGCGGCGAAAGCCCGTTGAGCGCGACGTCGCGCCCGCCGCCGCAACTGCCGGCCGGGAAGCAGTCGTAGCCCAGCAGCACCGCCTTCACCACGGCGCACAAATCCTCCACGCCGCGGCTCTTGCTCACATAGCCGTTCGCCCCCGCAATGCGCGTGTGGTTCGCCATCACCTGCTCCGGCTTCGCCGAGAGCACGAGAATGCGCGTGGCCGGCTGCTTCGCGTGAACGGCGCGAATGACGGAAAGACCGTCGAGCTTCGGCAACTCCAGATCGAGAATCACGAGGTCCGGCTGCAGCGACTGCACCATCCGCAGCCCTTCTTCGCCGTCGCTGCTCTCGCCCGCCAGTTCGTATTCGGTGTGCAGCACGTTGGCAAGCATCTTGAGCACGATGGGATGGTCGTCGATAGCCACGATGCGCTTCATTGTTTGGTCCATTTTTTTGGCAATATGAGCTCAAAAGCCTAGGGCTAAAGCTCACAGCCTGAACGACGCATCGGCACTTTTGTATAGGAGATGTCTGAAAGGAGGACGCGAAAATATAAAAAACCGCCGGTGCCGCACTCCGGCTTTGAACTTAACTAACGCGTGAATTAGACTGGAACGATGAGCCAGCGCGCCGCCGCCCCTGTCACGCCGCACGCCTCGCAGCCCGAGGGCGATCCGCCCCGGCCGCGCGGCCGACGTCGTGCCAGCGCGGACCCCGACGTGCGCGAGCGCCTCCTCGCCTGTGCCACGCAGCTCTTCGCCGACCAGGGCATCGCCGCCACGACCATGGCCCAGATCGCTGCCGCGGCAGGCGTCACCTCCGCCATGGTCCATTACTACTTCACCAACCGCGAAAAGCTGCTCGATGCGGTCGTGGAAGAGCGCATCGCCCGCGCAATCGAATTCGTCTGGTCGGGCGTGGCAGACGGCGGCGAGGAGGATGCGCACGCGCTGGCCCTCGCGCTCGTCGCGCGGCTCTTCGACGTGACCGGGCGCCTGCCGTGGCTGCCGGCGCTGTGGCTGCGCGAAATCGTCAACGAAGGCGGCCTGCTGCGCGAGCGCGTGCTCGCGTGCGTGCCCGTCGGCCGGCTGCAGCAGTTCGCGCAGCAGATGGGCGAGGCGCAGCGCAACGGCGTCGTCAATCCGGCGCTGGAAGCGCCGCTGCTCTTCGTGTCGATCATTGCGCTCGTCATGCTGCCGCTCGCCACGGCGAAAACCTGGCAGACCACGCGCGGCCTGCCGAAGATCGAACGCGACGCCCTCCAGCGGCACGTCACCGCGCTCGTCTCGGCCGCGTTGCAGGCGCCGGCCCGCCAAACGAAGGCATGCCAGCCGGGGAGCGCCCGATGAGCCGTCTGCCACTCTGCGTCGCCCTCTGCGCCGCAGCCGCGCTCGCGGGCTGCTCGCGACACGAAACGCCGGTCTGGCAAGGCTACGTGGAAGGCGAATACGTCTATCTCTCGTCTTCGCAATCGGGCACGCTGACCGAACTCGACGTGCAGCGCGGTCAGCAGGTCGACACGGCGGCGCCGGTCTTCGCGCTCGAAGCCGCTGACGAAACCGCCGCGCTAGACGAGGCGCGCCATCAGCTCGCCGCCGCGCGCGCACAGTTCGCCGACCTGCAGACGGGCAAGCGGCCGCCCGAGGTGCGCGTGACCGAGGCCCAGCTCGCCGAAGCCGTCGCCAATGCGCAGAAGGCGGCGCTGCAGCTCGCGCGCGACGAGGCGCAGTTCCGCGCGGGCGGCATTCCCCGCGCCCAGCTCGACGACTCGCGCGCCGACGCCGCCTCCACCGCCGCGCAGGTCCGCGAACTGCGCAATCAGGTGACGGTGGCGAACCTGCCGGGCCGCTCGGCGCAGATCGCGGCCCAAGCCGCCCAGATCGAGGCGGCGCAGGCCGCGCTCGCGCAGGCGCAATGGAAGCTCGACCAGAAACGCGTGGCCGCGCCGCGGGCGGGGCTCGTCTACGACACGCTCTATCGCGTGGGCGAATGGGTGCAGGCCGGCAGCCCGGTCGTACAGATGCTGCCACCGCAGAACGTGAAAGTGCGCTTCTTCGTGCCGGAAGCCGTGGTCGGCTCGCTCGCGCCCGGCCGCCGCATCGAGATTCGCTGCGACGGCTGCGCGGCCGACATCCCCGCGGCCATCACCTGGGTCTCGAACGCCGCCGAATACACGCCGCCCGTCATCTACAGCAACGAGAATCGCGAAAAGCTCGTCTTCATGATCGAGGCGCATGCCTCGCCCAACGATTCCGTGAAGCTCCATCCGGGCCAGCCCGTGGAGGTGCGGCTCCCATGATCGGGCACGAGGACGCATACGACAGCGGACACGACAGCCGCCCCGGCGAAGCCGCGCCGCAGCCCGCCGAGTACGCCATCGACGTCCGCCAGCTCAACAAGCACTTCGGCAGCAAGCACGTGGTCAACGACGTCTCGCTGCGCGTGGCGCGCGGCGAGATCTTCGGCTTCCTCGGCCCGAACGGCAGCGGCAAGACCACCTCGATCCGCCTCATGTGCGGGCTCCTCACGCCCGATTCGGGCTCGGGCACCTGCCTCGGCTACGACATCGTGCGCGAGAGCGAGCAAATCAAGCGGCGCGTCGGCTACATGACGCAACGGTTCTCGTACTGGGAAGACCTCACGATCCGCGAGAACCTCGACTTCGTCGCGCGCATCTACCAGATGCCGAACCGGCGCGATGCCGTGGACCGTGCGCTCGAATCGCTCGGCCTCGCCAGCCGCGCGAGCCAGCTCACGGGCGCGCTCTCCGGCGGCTGGAAGCAGCGCCTGGCGCTGGCCGCCTGCATGCTGCACGAACCGCAACTGCTGCTGCTCGACGAGCCCACGGCCGGCGTCGACCCCAACGCACGCCGCGAATTCTGGGAGGAGTTGCATCGCCTCGCGGCGCGCGGCATCTCGGTGCTCGTCAGCACGCACTACATGGACGAAGCGGAGCGCTGCCACAAGCTGGCCTATATCGCCTACGGCAAGCTGCTCGCGCAGGGCACCGCCGCCGAAGTGATCGCCTCGCAGGATCTCGACACCTGGGCCATCCACGGCGAGCAGCTTTCCGCGCTGTCCGCCCAGCTGCGCGAGACGCCGGGCGTCGACCAGACCGTCGTGTTCGGGTCTGTCCTGCACGCGAGCGGACGCGATCACGCGACGCTGGCCGCCGCCATCGAGCAGGCGATCGCCGGCCGGCCGCTACGCGCCGAGCGCATCGAAACGAGCCTCGAGGACGTCTTTATCTACCTGATGGGCGCCGTGAAAGACAATTACGGGGCCTTGACGTGAAGCGGCCTTTGAAGCGTCCTTTGAAGCGGCTTTTCGGATTCTCGCTGTCGCGCTGGTGGAGCATCGTGCTCAAGGAATTCCTGCAACTGCGGCGCGATCGCATCACGTTTGCGATGATCGTGGGCCTGCCTATCGTCCAGCTCACGCTGTTCGGCTACGCGATCAACACTGACCCGAAACATCTGCCCACCGCCATCGTGATCGGCGAAGACAGCGTTTTTTCGCGCAGCTTCGTGGCGGGCATGAAGAACTCTGCCTATTTCGACGTCGTGGAGACGCTGCCCGACGAAGCCGCCGCGCGTCACGCGCTGGCGCGCGGCACGGTGCAGTTCGTGCTGAGCATTCCGGTGGACTTCTCGCGGCGGGTCCTGCGCGGCGAAAAACCGTCGTTGCTGCTGGAAGCCGACGCCACCGACCCCACCGCCATCGCCAGCGCGCTCGCCGCGCTACCGGGGCTCGTCGATCCCGTCGCCGCGAAAGATCTCACCGGGCCGCTCGCGCGCCTGAACGGCGCGCCCGCCGCGTTCGACGTGCAGGTCCACCGGCTCTACAACCCCGAAGGCATTACGCAGTACAACGTCGTGCCGGGCCTCATGGGCGTGATCCTCACGATGACGATGGTCATGATGACGGGCCTCGCCATCACACGCGAACGCGAGCGCGGCACGATGGAGAACCTGCTCGCCACGCCCGTGCTCCCTGTCGAGGTGATGACCGGCAAGATCGTGCCTTACATCGCGATCGGCCTGATCCAGGCGACCATCATCGTGCTGGCCGCGCGCTTCGTGTTCCACGTGCCGTTCGCGGGCAGCCTGATCGCGCTCTATCTCTCGGCGCTGCTCTTCATCGCGGCGAATCTCACGGTCGGCATCACGCTTTCGTCGCTCGCGCAAAACCAGTTGCAGGCCATGCAGCTCACCGTGTTCTACTTCCTGCCCAGCCTCCTGCTCTCGGGCTTCATGTTCCCGTTCGGCGGCATGCCGCGCTGGGCGCAGTTCGTCGGCAACCTGCTGCCGCTCACCTATTTCAACCGCCTCGTGCGCGGCATTCTGCTCAAGGGCAATGGCTGGGTCGACCTGTGGCCCTCGATCTGGCCGCTCGGCGTATTCGCCGTCATCGTGATGGGCGTCGCGGTGCGCTTTTACCGGCGCACGCTCGACTAGGGGGCTCGCCATGACGACCAACAAGCCTCATGCGCTTTCCGCCATCGCTTGCACGCTCGTGCTCGCGGGCTGCACGCTCGGCCCCGACTTTCACGCGCCCAGCCCGCCTGCCTCCACGTCCTGGACGCACGAAGGCACGCCCGCGGCCACGGTCGGCGCGAGCGAGGCGAACAGTGTGAGCGCCGCAGGCGGCGTGCAAACCTTCGTCGCCGCAGAGAACGTGCCGAACGCATGGTGGACGCAGTTCGGCAGCCCCGCACTCGATCAGCTCGTCGACGCCGCGCTCGCCGCCAGCCCCACGCTCGACTCCGCGCGCGCGAAACTCGTCGAGGCGCGCGAGAACTACAACGCGCAGGCAGGGGCGACGCTCTTTCCCCAGGTCGATGCGAGTCTCTCGGCCACCCGCGAGAAGATCGACCTCGCCTCGTTCGGCATCACGGGCGTGCCGACCCCGGGGCCGTTCACGCTGTACGACGCGTCGATCAGCGTCTCGTACGTCTTCGACCTGTTCGGCGCGAACCGCCACGCGCTCGAAGCCACGCTCGCGCAGGTGGACTATCAGGCCTACGAACTGGCGGCCGCGCGACTCACGGTGGCGGGCAATGTGGTGTCGTCCGCCGTGCGGCACGCCTCGCTGCGCCGGCAGATCGAGATCACGCAGCAACTGATCGACACGCAGTCGCACCAGCTCGCCATCATGGAGGCGCGTCTCGCGGCCGGCGGCGTGGCCGAAATCGACGTACGCAGCCAGCGCACACTCCTCGCGCAGACGCGCGCGACGCTGCCGCCGCTCGAAACGCAGCTTGCGCAAACGGATCATCAGCTTGCCACCCTGCTGGGCGTGGCGCCCTCCAGCACACAGTTCGACGCGCAACTCGACGCGCTCACGCTCGATGCGCTGCATCTGCCCGACACCGTTACGCTCACGCTGCCCTCCGCGCTCGCCCGCGCGCGGCCCGACATTCGCGCGGCCGAGGCCCTGCTGCATCAGGCGAGCGCGAACGTCGGCGTGGCGACGGCGGACCTCTATCCGCAGATCACGCTCTCGGCCGGCATCGGGTCGGAGCGCACGAACATTGACGACGTGGTGAATGGGCTGAACATCTGGAATTTCGGTCTTGGTCTCGCGCAGCCGATCTTCCACGGCGGCGAATTGCGTGCGAAGAAGCGGGCTTCGGAGGCCGCCTGGGACGCCGCGTTCGCCGACTATCGGCAGACCGTGCTGCAGGCGCTGCAACAGGTAGCCGATACGCTGCGCGCGCTCGAAAACGATGCTCAGGCACTGCAATCGCGCGATACCGCCGACCGCGAAGCGCAGGCAAGCGCGACCGTGGCGCTCGCGCGCTACGCAGCGGGCGGCGTGAGCGAATTCAGCCTGATCGACACGCAGCGGCAAACGCTGCAAACCGCGCTCGACCGCACGCGTGCGCAGGCGGACCGGCTCGCCGATACGGCCGCGCTTTATCAGGCACTGGGCGGCGCCGCACTGCCGGCACAGACGGCGCGGTAAGCCCACCGAAAGCATTCGATACGCGAAGCCCGCGCCGCAGGCGTGGCCCACAGTGGCAACCGGACGTATATTGAGACAACCATTCGTTTCCTTTCGCCCCTTGCAAGGCTGCGCGACAATCGAGGGGCCCGCTGTTGCATCCGTCCCCCCTCGCACGAGAGCCAACAACGTATGAACCAGGCATCACCCTCTCAAGCCCTGCCGTCGCCTCACGACATCGTGATGGCCGATGCGCTCGAACTGTCCCAGTGGATCCGCATTCGCAAAGTGTCGTGCCGCGAGGTGATGAGCGCGTTTCTCGATCACATCGAGCGCGTGAACACGCCCGCCAACGCCATCGTCTCCCTACGCGAGCGCGACGTGCTGCTGCGCGAAGCCGATGAACGCGACGCCCAGCTCGCGCGCGGCGAATACTTGGGCTGGCTGCACGGCATTCCGCAGGCGCCGAAGGATCTCACGCCCACGGCGGGCATCGCCTCGACGCAAGGCTCGCCGATCTTCCGCGACGAAGTGCCGAAGGCCGACAACCTGATGGCCGCGCGGATGCGCGAGCAGGGCGCCATCTTCATCGGCAAGACCAACACGCCGGAATTCGGCCTCGGCTCGCACACCTACAACACGGTGTTCGGCACGACGCTCAACGCCTGGGACCCCGCGCGCAGCGCGGGCGGCAGCAGCGGCGGCAGCGCGGTAGCACTCGCGCTGCGCATGCTGCCGGTGGCGGACGGCAGCGACATGATGGGGTCGCTGCGCAACCCGGCGGGGTGGAACAACGTGTTCGGCTTCCGGCCCTCGCAAGGGCGGGTGCCCTCCGCGCCCGCGCCGGAATTGTTCTTCCAGCAACTGGGCTACGCGGGCCCGATGGGCCGCAGCGTCGCCGACGTCGCCATGCTGCTCTCCGTGCAGGCCGGCTACGACCCGCGCGCGCCGCTCTCGATCGCGCAGGACCCGTCCGCGTTCGCCGCGCCGCTCACGCGCGATTTCGGCGGCACGCGCATCGGCTGGCTGGGCGACTACAACGGCTATCTGCCGATGGAAGACGGCGTGCTCTCGCTGTGCGAGACCGCGCTGAAGGACTTCGAAGGCATCGGCTGCCGCGTCGAGGCCGCGCGCCCCGACTATCCGATGGAACAGCTCTGGCAGTCGTGGATCACGCTGCGGCATTTCTCCTGCGCGGGTTCGATGGGCGCGCTCTATCGCGACCCCGCCAGGCGCACGCTCCTCAAGCCCGAGGCGGTGTGGGAAGTGGAAGGCGGCCTGCGTCTTTCCGGCGAGGACGTGTGGAATGCCTCGGTGCTGCGCAGCCAGTGGTACAACGCGCTGCTCGCCCTGTTCGAGCGCTACGACTATCTCGTGTTGCCGAGCGCGCAGATCTTCCCGTTCGACGCGCGCGAGCCCTGGCCGAAGTCCATCGCCGGCAAGCCGATGGATACGTATCACCGCTGGATGGAAGTGGTGATCGGCGCGAGTCTCGCGGGACTGCCGGTGGCCTGCGTGCCGGCCGGCTTCAATGCGCAGGGCCTGCCGATGGGCCTGCAGGTGATCGGCAAGCCGATCGCGGACTTCTCCGTGCTGCAACTCGCCAACGCCTACGATCAGGCGACGCAGTGGGTCAAGCGGCGTCTGCCGCCGGCGCTGGGCGTGTAAGACGCAAGCGGCCGCTCCCTGTGGAAAGCACGACGGCGCCTTGCGGCGCCGTCGTCGTTTCGGCTCCGATCGGACGCGCTACTTGAGCCCGAAATCCACGCGCGTGGTGGCGCCCTTGTCGTCGATGCCCTTCGCGTCGAGCTTCGGCGCGACGATGAACACGCGGCTCGGATCGACCTTGCCCTGGAAGTACTGCTGCACCGCCTGCGCGCGCTGCTGCGCGAGATCGCGCAGCGTGGCGTCGTTGACGGGCGCGTGGTCTTCCAGCGCCTGCTTCATGTCGGCGTCGGGCAGCGTCTTCGTGAGGCCGATCATGTTGCGCGGCTTCTTGAAGTCTCCGTCCTTATAGGCCTTGGTGAGGTACTTGTCGTACTCCTTGTCGTCCACCTTCACCTGCGAGGTGTCCACGCTCTCGCCGTTGCCCACGGTGTCCTTCACCTTTGCGGCGCGCACGAGGTGATCGACGTACTGTTCGCGCAGCGCGGGCGTATCCACGGCCGGATCGGCGCGGCCGATCAGGTCGATCTTGATCGAGGGCTTGTCGTCCAGCGCCTTCGCGATGGTGTCGAGCTTCTTCTCGTCGGCGTCGCTGAGCGTGGCCAGGCCCGGCGCGAACTCCACGTAGCCCAGCTCCTCGCCACCGCCGCCGAACGCATTCGCGAGCAGCGTGAACGGCGCCGTCACGGCCTTCGCGATGAGGTTGAGCACCGCCTTCCAGATCACGCCGCCCAGGCTGAACTCGGGGTTCGAGAGCGAGCCCGACACCGGAATGTTCACGTCGATTTCGCCGCGCCGGTTCTTGAGCAGCGAGATCGCGAGACGCACGGGCAGCTTCGTCGCCGTGTCGTTGTCGACATGATCGCCGAACGTGAGCTGGTCGATGAAGATATGGTTGTTCGCCGAGAGCTGATCGTTCGCGAGCTGATAGTGCAGGTCGACGTTGAGCTTGCCCTTCGTGATCGGGTAGCCCGCGTACTTCGTCGAGTACGGCGTGAGATTCGTGAGTTCGATATCGTGCGCCGACGCCGTGAGGTCGAGCGAGGGCTTTGCGATGAGCGGGTTGACCGTGCCCTTGATCGTGATGGGGCCGTTGCCGGAAAGGCTCGCCGAAACGTCCACCGGCGCGGGCGTGGTGGACTGCGTGCCAAACGCGCCCACCTTGCCCTGGATCTGCACGAGGTTGGCGCTGTAGTTCGGCTTGATGAAGTTGTCGGTGTAGTTCACGCGGCCGTCCTGCAGCACGAGCTCGCCGAAGCGCAGCCGCACCGGGCTCTTCGGCGCCTGCGCGGCCGTGACCATGGGAGGCGCCGACGCGGCGGCGGGCGCGGATGCTGCCGGGGCCGGTGGTGCGGACGCAGCCGCCGTCGTTGCCGCCGCCTCGCTCGCGGTCTGCGGCGAAAGCGGTACAGGTTCGCGGCCGCCGCGCGCCTGCGCACCGGTATCGCGCGTGAGCGACTGCGCCTGGCCGCTTTGCTGCGCGACCACGTCCTTCAGGTTCAGCTTGCCCTGCGCGTCGAGCAGCACGCGCCCGTAGAAGCCGGCAAAGGTCACGCGGCTCGCGTCGACGTCGGTGCCGCGCGCCTCGTCGTAGCTCGCCCGCAGGTTCGAGAGCGCGAGCGAGCGCCAGCCCGCGAACGGGTCCGACGTAGCCTTGTCGAGCATGCGCATATCCACGACCGCCACGTCGCCGCGGTAGTTGGCCTTGAGCGCCTTGCCCTGCTCCATCGCGAGCTGGCCCTTCATGTTGAGCAGCGCGCTCGCGATCACCGCGTTCAACTGGTTGCCGAAGTACGGCTCGAACGCCGCGGCGTCGAGGCGGTTGGCGTCGATCTTGAGCGTCGCCTTCAGCGGAGTCGGGTTCACGTCGCCGGCGAGCGCGAGCGTGCCCTTGCGGTTCAGCGTCGCCTTCAGCTCGATGGGCAGCGCGTGGCCCAGGTCGTCGCTGATCTGCTGCACCTTGAGGTCGAGCGGCGTGATGGCGAGCTTCACCGGCCGCGGCGTGCTGCTGTCCGTAAAGTTGATCGTGCCGTCGTTCACGTTGAACGCGTCGATCTTGTAGTGCCAGGCCGGACCTTCCTGCACCGACTTCTGCGCCGCGTGGATCGCCGTGCGTTCCTGCGCGGCCTCGTGCTTGCCCGCCAGTTGCATGAGGTCGATGCTGCCGTCCTTGCGGCGCTCGGCGTTGACCGCGAGGCCCGTGAGATCCACCGAAGCGATCTGCGCCGTGCGCGCCGTGAGATCGACCTGGCTCACCTTCACGGCGCCCTGCGCGAGCGCGACGGCCGGGGCCTTCGCGCCGCGCGCCGCGACCTTGAGCGTGTCGAGGTTCAGCGTCGTCTCGCCGACCTGCACGGCGGCCGGCGACTTCGCCCAGTCGGCCGTGAGCTGCGCGTCGACGCTGAGCTTGCCGTCCACGATCTGCGCGGCGGTCAGGTTGTCGAGGTAAGGCTGCAACGGCACGAGCGGCAGGCCTTGCAACTGGATCTTCGAATCGGCGGTCTTCGTCACCATGCCGAACGAGCCCGCGGCCTTCAGCGTGCCGCCGTCGGCCATCGTCGTGCCGAAGGTGTACTGCGCCGGCGCCTTCGCCGTGGTCGAAAAGTTGGCGAGCGTCGTGCCGACGTCATTGAGCACGATGTCCACGGGGTGTGACGGCGTCTCGTCATGCACGTGCACCGTGCCGCCGTCGATCGCGAACTGGCGGATCGAAAGATCGAGCGGCTCGGGCCGGGCCGCCGCTCGAGCCTCGGTGGCGGAAGCCGCGGAAGGAGGCGCCGCCGCCGCGCCGCTCGCGGCGTTCGGGCCGCCGGCAGCCGGCTGTGCGCCCGCCAGCTTCTCGACGCTCAGCACGCCGTCGTGGTCCCGCGCGATCCAGACGTCGGGCGCGTCGAGGCGAATCTGGTCGAAGTGGTACGCATTGCTGAACGGCACGAGCGAGGCCGCCGCCACGTGCAGGCTGCGCGCACCGAAGAGCGGCGCGCCGGCCGTGTCGGTGGCATTGATGTCGTTGAGGTCGACGGTGCCGGAAACGCGCAGCTCGGGCTTCTCTTCCGACATCACGAAGTCGAGCTTGAGGTCCGTCGAAAGCTTGCCGCTCTTCACCGCCACGGGCAGCTTCGCCGGCGCGTAGCTGAGGAGGTTCGGCACGTCGAGCGCGTCGAGCTTCAGCGCCACTTCCGACTCGCGCGAGGCCGCGAACGGCTTGGTCTTGCCGTCGACGGCGAGCGTGCTGGCGCCGTCGATGCGCGCGCGCAGCATCGGCTCGACGAAGATGTCGGTCTTCGAAGCCAGCGTCGCGATGAACGGAATGCCGATCGTGAAGCGGTCGATCACGTGCTTCTCGTTGAGCAGGCGGTCGTCGAAGGTGATTCGGCCGTTTTCGAGGTGGATATTGGAGACCGAAAACGGCGTCGGCTTGCTGCCGGGCTGCGAGGGCTTCGAGAATTTCTCGATCAGGTCGGTGAAATTGAAGCGCTGCGCGTCGAGCCGCACGATGGTCACGCGCGGCGAATCGACCTGCACCTCTTCGACGATAGGCGCGAGACGGAAGATCGACGACCAGGACGGCTGCACGACGAGGCGCTCGACGTCGAAGAAGTCGCCGTTGCCGCCGCGCTCGCCAATGTGGACGCGGTCGGCTTCGAGCCGCAACGTGTAAGGATTGAGCGCGATGCGGCCAATCGTGACGGGCCGGTCGAGCTGCTTGCTGAACTGCTGGGCCGCGATATGCCGGATGAGCGGCGGCGCGGCGAAAAAGCCGAGGAGGCCGAAGACGACGAAGAAGATCAGCACGCCGATCAGAACGTGCCGCGTGCGGGGTGAGCGCGCCACGGCGCGAACCGACTGCAGGGAAGAATTCAGCGACGCTTTGTTGAGGCTTGCCATGCTCTCTTGCGAATGACGCGGCGACAGGCCTGCCGCGGATAGTGGGACTGGAAGACGGTCGAGGCTCCCGACAGCGAAAAGTATAGGCGCGATGACGCCAGGCACGGCGGCAAAACGCCTCAATTCCGCGCGCCGTTGCTGCGCCGCAATACCGCCCGCTCGACCGCGGGCGGCGTAGCGAGGCAACGGTAAGGCGCACCGCTCGGGGGAGGCGCGCCCTACTCCCCCTAATCCCGATACCCCGCCTGATCGCGCGGATTAACTGGGTGGACCCACTGCATGGCCCACCGCGCGGCCTTACTGCCGCTCGACTGCCGGCGGCTGCCAGCTACCGTCCACGGCAGCGTGCTTCGGCGCATAGAGGCGCAGCACGAGCCGGAAATCGCCGTGCGGCGCAGGCACCCAGTTCGTGCCGCCGCGCGGACGGTCCGCCGCGACGTGCACGTCGAGCGAACCGTCGCGGTTGCGGCGCGCGCCGGTGCGGTCGCCGAGCGCCACGCGCACGGGCGTGCTGTCGTCGAGCGCGCCGTCGGTCGTGTAGGCCGTGATCGACCAGAAGCCGCGCACCGGCGGCAACTGCTTCGCTGCGAAGTGGATCACGTAGCGGTTCGCGCCGTTGAGCGCGTGGCCGTCGCTGTCCTGCGTCACGCGGGCGCGCACCTCGTCGGACGAAGTCGGCAGGCCCGTCTGCGTATAGGCCGTGTAAGCGCGCAGCGCATAGTCGGGCCCATAGTTGCCGGCTTCGTCGCCTACCCAGAGCCAGCCGTTGCCGGCCAGCAGGTTCGAGGGCGGCGTCGCAACGCGCGTCTGGCCGTCGGCATAGCCGGCCGCCACGGCGGCCTTCGCATCGGGCAATTGCACCGCATCGCCCGGATGCACGCCGATATCGCCGAGGATCTTGAGCGCGTGCGGATCGTCGGGCACCGGCGGATTGTCTTCCAGCGCCTGCGAGAGATGGTCGAAGAAACCGTTGGCGTCGAGCGCCGCGACCTTCTGGGCCGGCGTGCCCGGCGCGACCGGATCGCCGCTCTGGCTCGCGCCCGACGACGACGCGTCGGCGCCGCGGCCGCTGCGATCGGTCCATGCCGAAAGCGGCGCGACACGGATGCCGCGCTGCAGCCGGCGCACCGCTGCGAGATCGGCACTGCCGCCGCGCGTCTCGATGCGCGCGACGAACCAGGCGTTGCGCGTCGGCACGTCGATGCGCTGCACATGCGCCGGCAGCGTGCCCTTCCAGCCGGCGGGCACGAACGCAATCGTTTGCGCCTTCAGGCCACGGGCATGATCGGTCACCTGCGAACCCGTCGACCAGACCACGTTCGTCCACATGTCGAGCGCGCGGGCATCCATGTAGCGGCCGTGCGTATCGGGCAGGCTCACGAGCACCGGTTCGCTGGAAAGATCGAGCCAGCCCGTCGAGCCGAGCGTATCGAGGTTGGGCTCGGGCGGAATCGCGGCGCCCACGGGCGGCAGGGCCTGCGCGTGACGCAGCGTGTTCGGCGCGGACTGGCCCGGCCCGTTGCCGGTGGCGGCTTCGCGCGACAGGTCCATGAGGACGAGCGGGTAGCCGAACACATAGGAGTCGGATACTTCGTCCTTCACCCAGCCGGAGCCGGCGGCTTTCGGCGCGACACCGCCCGGCGGGGCGGCACAGCCGGCCATGAGTGCAAGCCCCGCAAGTGCCAGGCAGGTGCGGTAACCAGGGTACTCTCGACTTTTTGTTGTCATTTGTAGATCTTGTAGGCGAAGCAGGCGGTCCAGGAAGTCGCCAACGCGCGCCTGGCGCTGCGCGGGCCCCCCGGGGCCGTGGAAATCGCGCTGCATGGCGGCAATGTCGGCGAGTCGTATCGTATCGCTCACGCCATGACGTGAAAAGCGGTCGCGACGGAATTCTGCGTGACGCGCGGCGCGCCCTTGACCTTCCCATCATGGGAACGTAGATACTGCCTGATGTCGAAACCGCCATCGCAGCCATCGCCTCACGGCCCGCCAGCATGAACGATTCCCTTATAGAAGAACTCCGTGACACTCGTGTCGCCGAATTCGAAATTCGCGGCATGACCTGCGCCGCCTGTGCGACGCGCGTCGAAAAGGCGCTCGCCAGGGTGCCCGGCGTCGCGCGCGCCAGCGTCAATCTCGCCACCGAAAAAGCCACCGTCGAGGCCGGCGCGGAGGTCGCGCCCGAAGCCCTGGCGAGCGCCGTCACGAAGGCCGGTTACGAAGCCGTGCCGCTCGTGGAAAACGAAGACGCTGCCACTGCCGGCGCGAGCGCACCCGAGAGACAGGTCGCCATCGCGCGCCGCGAATGGCGGGCCGTGCTGATCTCGGCGCTGCTCACCGCGCCGCTCCTGCTGCCGATGATCGGCCACGCGCTGGGCCTGCATGGGATGCTTTCCGCCGGCGTGCAGTTCGTGCTCGCCTCGATCGTCCAGTTCGTTTTCGGCGCCCGTTTCTACCGCGCCGCCTGGAAGGCCGTGCGGGCGGGGGCCGGCAATATGGACCTGCTCGTCGCGCTGGGCACCTCGGCGGCCTGGGGCGTGAGCGTCTACGCCATGCTCGCGCATCCCGGCGACGTCGCCCATCTGTACTTCGAAGGATCGGCGGTCGTCATTACGCTCGTGCGCTTCGGCAAGTGGCTCGAGGCGCGCGCGAAACGCCAGACCACCGATGCGATCCGCGCGCTCAACGCCCTGCGCCCCGAGCGAGCGCGCCTCGTGGTGGACGGCGCCGAGCGCGACGTGCCGCTCGCGGCGGTGCGGGTGGGCCATATCGTCGCCGTGCGCCCGGGCGAACGCCTGCCCGTGGACGGCGTGGTGCTGGAGGGCCGCAGCCACATCGACGAATCGCTGATCACCGGCGAAAGCCTGCCCGTCCCCAAGGCGCCGGGCGACCCCGTCACAGCCGGTTCGATCAACGGCGAAGGCGCGCTCGCCGTGCGCACCACGGCTATCGGCGCCGAGACCACGCTCGCGCGCATCATCCGCCTCGTCGAGAGCGCGCAGGCCGAAAAGGCGCCGATCCAGCGCCTCGTGGACCGCGTGAGCGCCGTTTTCGTGCCCGCCATTCTCGCAATCGCGGCAATCACGCTCGTGGGCTGGCTGCTCGCGGGCGCCCATGCCGAAACCGCCATCCTCAACGCCGTGGCCGTGCTCGTGATCGCGTGCCCCTGTGCGCTCGGCCTCGCCACGCCCGCCGCGATCATGGCGGGCACGGGCGCCGCCGCGCGCCGCGGCGTTCTCATCAAGGACGCAGAAGCACTCGAAACCGCGCACAACGTGAACGTGGTCGCCTTCGACAAGACGGGCACGCTCACGCTCGGCCAGCCCTCGCTCGCGGCGTTCGAGACGGCCGAAGGCGTGACGCGCGCCGACGCGCTCGCGTTCGCCGCCGCCGTGCAGCAGCAGAGCGATCACCCGCTCGCGAAAGCCGTGCTGCGGGCGTTCGAAGCGCAATCGAACGGTGCGCCGCCGCCCGCGGCCGCGCATGCGCGCGCGGTGCCGGGACGCGGCGTAGAAGCCGAGGTGGAAGGCCGCCGGTATGCCATCGGCAGCGATCGTTGGCTCGACGAACTCGGGCTTGCCGCGCCGCCCGCGCTCGCCGCGCGCGCACAGACGCTGGCGCAGGCTGGCAACACCGTCTCGTGGCTTGTTTCATCGAGCGCTGCGCAGGGCGGCGCGACGCCCCAAGGCACGCCACGCGGCGAACCCGAAACCGTGCTCGCGCTGCTCGCGTTCGGCGATACGGTCAAGCCGACCGCGCGCGAGGCGATTGCCCGCCTGAAGACGATGGGCATCCGCAGCGTGCTCGTGACCGGCGACAACGCCGGCAGCGCGGCGGCCGTCGCGGCACAGCTCGGTATCGACGAAGTCCACGCGCAGGTGCTGCCCGACGACAAGGCCGCCACGATTCGCGACCTCAAGATCCGCTCGGGCAGCATCGTCGCGATGGCCGGCGACGGCATCAACGACGCCCCCGCCCTCGCCGCCGCCGACATCGGCATTGCCATGGCCACCGGCACCGACGTCGCCATGCATGCATCAGGCATCACGCTGATGCGCGGCGACCCGCTGCTCGTCGCGGCGGCCGTCGACATCTCGCGGCGCACCTGGCGCAAGATCCAGCAGAACCTGTTCTGGGCGTTCGTCTATAACCTGATCGGCATACCGCTCGCGGCCTTCGGACTGCTCGACCCGATGCTCGCGGGCGCCGCCATGGCATTCTCCAGCGTCAGCGTCGTCACGAACGCGTTGCTCCTGCGCGCCTGGCGCGACGCCGACTGACCGGGGACTAATCCGCGAACAAATGCGCGACGACACCTCGCGCATCGCGGCCGGCTGCGGCGAGATACGCGTAGCAAACGCCGGCGTAATTGTGATCCGCAGCGGAATTCGCTTTGGGATCAGGGGCTTGATGAAGATGCGGACAGGTTTTCCACAGGGCTGCCAACAATTTCTGTGGAAAACAACAGCCGGGGCTGCGATCCCATGGCGGCACTGCGCAACATGCACGTCATCCTCGGCATGCCACGAGATAGCTTTGTCATCCCAGTCGCCATGACGTACCAACTAACGCTTACTTTGCGCACGACCTGCCTCACGCGTTGATTCGCGAGGCAATGACTTTCCCGTCAGGTACTTAGGAAAGCTGCCCAGTACTTCTCCACAGGCCTATGCACCAAATCTGGGGATAAACCGCCCCCCTCTCCCAGCCCCCCGACGCTTTCCGCATCTCAGGAGACCTTGCTTTTCGCGTCAATGACTTAGCTTCGCTATCCCGAACTTGCCCACAGGGCTGTGCCCAAAAAGTGGGGATAACTACGGCGGAGTGCGAAGCAACGGAGCCGCCATTCGGGCCGGACTGCTGAGCAATGTCAAATGAAAACCAGGGAGACCTGCGTACCGCGATTCGGCGTGCGCCCCTCGCTCTCCACGAAGGGCGCAACGACCGCGCGGCTCACTGCCCCTGCTGCTGCAGCGGCGGTGTATATTGCGCACCCGCTCCACCGTTATCGGGCTCGGTGTCATCCGGAGTCGGCGTGGGCGCCAGTGCCGGTTCCTGCGCGGGGAACGGCGACGGAGCGGCCGGTGCGCTCGCGGGACCGATGATAGGCGGCAGGCCGGTCTCGCGCGGCCCGGACGCCGCTGCTGGCGCCGATGCCGTCGATGTCGCCGGTGTCAACGGCGCAGCCGGTCCCGCCGATGCCGGCACTTCGGAAACCGGCGCCGGCACAGCGCGCGGCCCCCGCGCGCGGCTTAACCGCCCGCCCCCGGGCGCGGCCCGCCGGGTCGGCCCCCAAACAAAATTGCTACACCAAGCGC
>NZ_JBANLK010000014.1:0-102024 GCF_054968425.1 Paraburkholderia sp. AV2 | reverse complement strand
TGACCGGCGCGACCGGTGCCGCGGCCTTCGGCTTCGCCCCAAACAACTTCTCGATCCACACGTCGAGCTTCTCGCGGAAGGTTTCGCGGAACGTCTCGAAGGCGCCCGGCTTCACCTCGGTATCGAAGCGCGCACGCGGATCGACGATGCGCGCGCGCAGCGCCCGCTGGAAAAAGTCGCCGACGATCGGCAATGCACTGCGCGCGCCCTGCCCCCAGTAGTCGTCGAGCGTCACGCGGCCGTCGTCGAACCCTACCCACGCCCCCGCCACGAGCTGCGGGTCCATGAGGATGAACCAGCCGTCCGTGTTGCCCTGCGTCGTGCCGGTCTTGCCCGCCACGTCCGCGCGAATGCCGAAGCGCGTGCGGATGCTCGCCCCCGTGCCGTGGTTCACCACGTCGCGCATCACGTCGATCAGCGTGCGGTCGGCGGAAGCGGAGAGCGCACGCTCGGGCGAGGCGTTCGCGAACTCGGCGAGCACGTTGCCCTTGCGGTCTTCGATGCTCGTGACCATGCGCGGCTCCAGGTATTCGCCGTCGTTGGCGATCGTGCTGTAGGCCGACACCATCTCCTTGAGCGTGACCGGGCTCGTGCCGAGAGCGAGCGACGGCACCGGGTCGAGCTCGCTGTCGCGCACGCCCATCGCCTGCGCGAGGCGCACCACCTTGTCCGGCCCCACCTGCTCCATCAACTGCGCCGTGATGCGGTTGCGCGAATACGCGATCCCGTCGCGCAGCGTCATTGGCTTGCCGCTGGGCGGCACGTCGTCGTCCGGGCGCCAGATCTCGCCGCCTGCGAGCGGGATTTCGACGGGCTGGTCGATAAAGGTGTCGGTCGGCTTCGCGCCCGCCGCGAAGGCCGCGCCATAGACGAACGGCTTGAACGTCGAACCCGGCTGGCGCCGCGCCTGCTGGACGTGATCGTAGGGCTCGCCGGCGAAATCGCGGCTGCCCACCCAGGCCTTGATCTGCCCGGTGCGCGGGTCGATCGCGAGAAAGCCCGCCTCGACCTCGGTCTTGTCCTTGCACAGCGCGCGCATGAACGCGCGGTCCGAAGCGAGCTGCTTGAGGGCGTCCGCGTCGTCCGCGCCCGCGTCGCGCGCGCTCTTGTAGTCGGGCGTTTCGCGCATGAAGGTGCGGAAGAGGTCGTTGCCGGCCGTGCAGCCCTTGCCGCCCCATGTGCCGTTCGCGATCGCCTGCAACTGGTTCGCGTGCTGCGTGAGCGCGGCCGTCGCCATCGCCTGCAGGCGCGAATCGACCGTTGTCCTTACGACCAGTCCGTCCGAGTAGATGTTGTAGTCGTTGCGGTCGGCCCACGCGATGAGCCAGCGGCGCAACTGCTGCGCGAAGTGCGGCGCGGGACCGGGCGGCTCGGTCTGCCGTTCGAAGTCCAGACGCAGCGGCTTCTTCGAAAGCGTCGCGTACTGCGCGGGCGTGAGCTTGCCGTACTTCACCATCTGCCCAAGCACGGTGTTGCGCCGCGCGAGCGCGCGCTCGGGGTTGATCACCGGGTTGTAATAGGCGTTGCCCTTGAGCATGCCGGTGAGCGTCGCGCTCTGCAGAATGTCGAGCTGGTCCGCCGACACACCGAAATACGTGCGCGCCGCCATCTCGATGCCGTACGCGTTGTAGAGGAACGGCACGGTGTTCAGATAGGTTTCGAGGATCTGCGGCTTGCTGTAGACGGCCTCGATCTTGAGCGCCGTGATCGCTTCCTTGATCTTGCGCGTGAGCGTGGGCGCGCGGCCGATCTCGTCGGGATAGAGGTTGCGCGCGAGCTGCTGCGTGATGGTCGAGCCGCCCTGGCGGTCGCCCGAGAACGTATGCAGCGCCGCGCCCGCCGTGCGCTTGAAGTCGATGCCGTGGTGTTCGTAGAAGCGGTGATCTTCGGTCGAAATGAGCGCATCGACCATATGCGGCGAGATCTCGTCGAGCGGCACCCATTCGCGGTGCGAAGGCTCGAATTCGGCGAGCAGCTTGCCGTCCGCGGAGAGCACCTGCGCGGGCTCGTCCACGCGCGCCTTGCGGATATCGCCGATGCCCGGCGTGAACGGGATCAGCACCAGCACATAGAGGATAAACAGCGCGGGAACGGCGGCGATGGCGCAGAGGACGCCACGCCGCGTGGGATGCCGCAGATGATGCAGCGCCCGCGCGAAAAGCGGCTTGAGCCGGGCGCAGGCCGCCGCGGCACAGGGCTGGAGACGCGCCGCGCCGGCTGCGAGGGCGGGCTTCAGGCGGGCGGACCATTGGGCGAACTGATCGCGGACGAACGACACGTAACGCTTCACGCAGTCAAGGGATCGGCTGGAAAAGCGTGCATCGTATCAAAATTCCCCCTGCGCTCCGGCAGGCGACGGGCGGCCTGCGCTTCAAAGGCTCAGACGTTCACACGATCAGCGAAAGGACGATCGCGCACCAGAGCGCGCTCACGCCGCACAGGAAGGCACGGCGCGCCATGCGCATGCGCGACTCGTCGTCGGGCGTCGCCATGGGCGAGGTGGCGAGAAACGGCACGCTGCCGAGGCAGGCGAAGCCCGCCAGCGCGACCACCACGACGACACGCTCGCCGAAATGCCAGGGCGACGGCTCGTGCAGCCCCCAGTAGCCGAGAAAAAGCATGCCCATCGAAAACATCGTCGCGGCGGCCGAGCTGAGGGCCACCACCGACCCCGTTGGACTCTGCATATACGTTTCTCCTGACGAAGGCCGCGAGGCTTACGCCGTCGGCCGGACCATCTGGAACATCTCGCCGATCTGCGCGTAGTCGGCACGGTAACCCGCGCGCATGACCGGCTGCGCGGCGTACGTGTCGAACAGGCCGTCCTTGAGGAATTCCTCGCGGATATGCACGCCCACCACCTGGCCGAGCGCAAGCCAGTTGTCCATCGGCGTGCCGTCGAGGGTTGAGAGGCGCACCACCTGCAGCAGACGGCATTCGAGCGCGGCCGGCGATTCGCCGACGTGCGGCACGCTCACGTTGCGGCCGGGCACCGGCGTGAGGCCCGCGAGCGCGAATTCGTCGACGTCGGCGGCAACGGGCGCCGACGTGCGGTTCATCTGTGCAGCCAGCGCCTTCGACGTGAGATTCCAGACGAACTCGCCCGTTGCCTCGATGTTGCTGATGCTGTCCTTGCGGCCCTCGCTGCAGAAACCGATGATGGGCGGGAACGTCGCAAACGCGCCGAAGAAGCTGTAGGGCGCGAGGTTCAGGCCGCCGTCGGCGGAACGGCTCGAGATCCAGCCGATCACGCGCGGCGCGACGATCGCCTTGAACGGGTCGTGCGGGAGGCCGTGACCGGCGGAGGGGTCGTAGAAGTAGGTGTTCGGCATGGGGCTCGGTGGTGTTCAGTGGCGCTTATTGGCAAGTCGAAGGCCGAGGCCTTGAGCGGCTCGCGGCGGGTACGCATGGGTTAGAACTATGACACGCGTGGCGCCGGTTGGGTGCCAGGCCACCCGGTGCGAGCTTGTCCACAGAAATGCTGGATAGACGTGTGGATAACCTGCGCACACCTGGCCCAACCCTTTGACCTGCAACGCTTTTCCGCCACGCTGCCCAATTTGTGCAGCACCCGCCCGCAAACAATCCGCGCGACGTCAGCCGCCCGCGATCAGCTTGCGCCGCGCCGCCTTCACGCGTGCGAAGTGCTCGTCGTCCCAATCGTAGAAGCCCGCGCGGCTGCGCACACCCACACGCCCCGCCTCCACCTGCTCGCGCAGCAAATCGATCACGCCTTCGTCCTTGGCGAGTTCGGGCATCAGATGCGACGAAATATCGACGAAGGTATCGAGGCCGCCCATATCGGCGCTCTCGAACGGCCCGACGATCCCCCAGCGCCGCCCGAGCGACGCCTTCATCACGCGGTCCACGACGTCGGGTGTCGCCGCGCCCGAACGCACGATGTTCAGCGCCTCGCGCAGCACCGCGAACTGCAGCCGGTTGCCGACGAAGCCCGGAATCGCCCTAGCCAGCACGACCGGCTCCATGCCGATCGCGCTCATCAGCGCGGCGGTGCGCGCCGTGACCTCGGGTGCCGTCGCCCGCCCCGGCACCACCTCGACGAGCGGAATCACATGCGGCGGGTTCCAGAAGTGCGCAATCACGAAGCGTTCGGGAGCGGGCAGCGGCGCGGCGAGCGCGTCGGGTTCGAAGCCGCTGGTGTTGCTCGCGAGAATCGCGTCCGGCGACAGCACGGCGCCCAGTTGTGCGTAGAGCCGGTGCTTCAGTTCGAGCACCTCCGGCACGGCCTCGAACACGAACGGCACGCCGGCCATCACGTCCAGTTGCCCGGTCGTCTCGATGCGCGCCAGCGCGGCGGCCTTGGCCGTCACGTCGATGCGGCCGGCGTCGATCAGTTCATCCAGCACGGCCCCGGCTTTCGCTGCAACATCCGCGAGACGCGCGGGGTCGACGTCGTACACGAGGGTTCGAAGCCCGTGCAGGGCACACTGCGTCGCAATCCCGACGCCCATTAATCCCGTGCCGACCACGCCCGCCACTGTCACCTTTTCGCTCATACCCGTTCCCTGTTGCCCGATTCAGAAACGGCAAGGATAGCGTCTGCTCAGGGCAAGCGCCGGCGCGCACGCAGGGAGCCCAATGCAACAAGGCCGGCTCCCAGACGGGAACCGGCCTTGTGTGGCGAATCGGATTCGAAGCAGCTTCGATGCGGCGAGACCGGCGGCCGACGCCGCCTCGAACCGATCGTGCTGCCAGCCGGAGTCAGAGCTTCAGCCCTTACGCCGGCCCCATGCGAAGCGCTTAGTCGCGCGGCATACCGAAAGGCATATAGCGCGCGAGGCGGATGCGTTCGGCTTCGCGGTGGCGCGCTTCGTACGAATAATCCGAATCCAGCGGCAGATAGGGCGAGGCGAAGAGGTCGCTCACCTTTTGGACCAGTGCGAAGATAAAGCTCATGGCGGCTCCCGGTTAGTTGGACGATCAGGGTTTTCCCTAGGACAAGAGCATTATAGGGTTTTCCCTATGAAGCCGCTAGTGCATCGCAGCAAAAAAACTGCGACACTCCGTCGCATAAGGGGGAGTCTCGTTGGTGCGTTGCATCAACGCAACGGGCCAAGGGCCATTATCGAGGGCCAAGCCGGAGTTCAGTGACTGGCCGGATGCGCGCGACGAGCGTGCGTAGCGGCGTGCTGGGCGTGGCGGGGGCTTGCCTGACGGGTCACGCTGCTTGCTGCAACCGGTGCCGATGCGGGCGCGGCCGGCGGCGCCGCAAGACGCGCCAGCGCGCTCTCCAGCGCCGTCTGCTGGTCCTGCATCATCTGCGCGAGGCGTTGCTGCTGAGCGCTCGCATCGGAAGCCAGACGCGCGAGTACGACCGTCTGGATAACGCCGGCCGCCACCGTCACCAGCAGTGCGCCGGTCACCCCCGCGAGCATCCATTTCATCCGGCGCGACAGATCGGTCGTCGCGCGGCGCTGGTCGGCGATCACGCCGTGGAGTGCCGCGACCGTGTCCGCCAGGACCGCCACGCGGGCATTGTCGGGCTCGGGCCGGATGGGCGCAGGGCTGTCGCCGGGCGGCTCGCTCGCGGCCACCGGCGCCAAAACAGGTTCCCCCACCTTCGCATCGCTTTCCGCTTCGCCGTCCGGCCGGCTCGGCGTCGCCGCGACTCTTTTGGCCCGCGCGGCCCGGCGCGGCGCCACCGCGGCAGCCGGCGCCGCCTGAACCGCCGTCGCCTCCACCTTGCCGCCTTGTCCAGCCGCGGGCTCCGCCTCGACCTTCGCCACCTCCGGCGCCTGGGCAGGCGTAGGGGCCGGGTCGTTGTGGAAAAGATCGAGGGTGCTCTCGTCGCGCGCCGCCGCGCGTGCGGCGCCCAAGGATAGGGTTTCTGCGTTGTCAGCGGTATCTGCCATAAGGATCGAGGCGTCCTGCGTCACACGGGCTGGTCCGGCCACGGCGCGACGTCTTCGTATGATGGATTCGAGGCTGCATTGTCGCATGGGCGCGGATGCAGACCGGGCCGAACTCAGGCCAGATTCGGGCCCAGTTCGGCCCAACCTCGCACCGCCTCAGCCTCAGCCCTGCGTGTCGTCCTCCCGAAACTCCTTCACGCCCGGCAGCCGGCGCAGCACGGTGCAGATGGCCTCGTATTCCATCGAAGAAACCCGGGCCAGCGTGATCATCACCTCGTCGAGCTCGGCCGAGTCGTCGCTCTGCTGCACGACGAACTGCTTCACGCGCGAGCTCGAAGTGCCGAGCGCATCGTGCAGCGAATGGAACGTGAGCTTGCCGCGCTCGACGAGCAGCGTCAGTTGCCGGCGCTGCCGGAAGGTGATGAAGCGGCGCTCCAGCGGCTTGATGCCGGCGAGGATGATCAGAATGATGATGGTCGCCGCAATGGCCCCCGTGTAGAGGCCGCCGCCCACGGCGAGGCCGATGGCCGCGACCGACCACAGGCTCGCGGCGGTGGTGAGGCCGCGCACGATCTCGCCGCGCAGCAGGATCGACCCGGCGCCGAGAAAGCCGATGCCCGAAACGACCTGCGCGGCCATCCGCGAAGGATCGAGCACGACGTGATCGGTCTTGAGGGCATCGGCGAAGCCAAATGCCGAAACGATCATGATGAGCGCCGAGCCCACGCTGACCAGCATGTGCGTGCGCAGCCCCGCGGCCCACGAGAGCCGTTCGCGCTCGAAGCCGATCACGCTGCCGAGGGCGGCGGCCAGCACGAGCCGCGAGATGAGTTCCGCATTACTGAGCATGGTTGCCACTCTCCTTTATTGGTATGGACGGGTTTCGCCCTGTTTGTCCCGGTGCGCCGACAGCGCGCGAACGGCGGCCCTCGCTGCGCCCGCGCCGCTCGGCGTAAAATCGCCGACGATCTTTTACTGCGGGCCACGGCGCCCGGCAACGCCCAACCATGAACACACTCATTGGCGCAGCAGGACTGCGCGACCACTTCGACCGCATCGTCCTGCCGCTGTGGCGCGGTCCGGGCTTCAACGCGGCGCTGCGCCTGCCCTATGAGGCCGTGGAAGCCGCCGGCGCGGCGCCGCTGCCGGTCACGCGCTACCGCGCAATGGCCTGCGCCCGCCAGCTGTTCGTGTTCTCCCAGGCCGGCGACGCGGCGCACGCCCATACGCTGTTCGAATCGCTGCGACACTATTTTCAGGACAGCGCGCGCGGCGGTTGGTTCTATAGCGTCGATGCCCAGGGCGCACCGCTCGACACCACCAAGGACCTCTACACGCACGCCTTCGTGGTGTTCGCCTGCTCGGTCTATGGCGCACGCTTCGGCGTGGCGGCGGCGCTGGAGCTGGCGCAGAGCACGTCCGCGCTGATCGTCGACCGCTTCGCCGCCGGGGACGGACTCCTGAACGCGGCGCTCGACGCCTCTTTCGCGACCGTGACGGGCACGCCCATACAGAATCCGCTGATGCATCTGACCGAAGCCTGGCTCGCCGCGCGCGAGGCCACCGGCGACGCCGCCTTCGATACGGCGATCGCGCGGCTCGTGGAAGCCGTGGCGCGCACCTTCGTGCACGCGCCGACGGGCTGCATCGCCGAACTGCCCCTGGGCTCAGCCGACAACCGGCTGGAACCCGGACATCAGTTCGAATGGTTCTGGCTGGCCTCGTGCGCCGCGGGGCGGCTGGGCGCGTCCGGGCTGGACGAGGCGCTCGCGCGCGCGTTCCCGTTCGCCGTGCAGCACGGCGTGGACCCGGCGAGCGGCGCCGTGGCGGCAGCGCTCGACGAAAGCGGGCGGGTGATCGACCCGACGCAGCGGATCTGGGCGCAGACCGAATACCTGCGCGCTATCGCGACAGTCGCGACGCGCGGCGACGCCGCCGCGGGCGCGACGCTGCCCACGCAGATCGAGCGCTTCGCGGGGCGCTTTCTCACGCCGCAGGGGTGGGTGGAGTGCCGAGACGCGGCGGGCGACGTAGCGCGCGCCGACATGCCGTCGACGACGCCTTATCACCTGCTCACGGCGTACCTCGCGCTGCCGCGCTAAACGCGGCGGCAACGCAAGCCCGGATCAGCTCAGCAACAACTGCGCTTCGGGCTCGGTGCGCAACGCGCCGGCCGTTGCCAGCGCCCGCCCGTCCGAGAGGACGGCCGGCGAGATTTCGAAGGCCGCCACCGCATTGGCCAGTTGCTGCGTCTGTTCGTGCAGCGACGCGGCGGCCGCGGCGGCCTCCTCTACGAGCGCGGCGTTCTGCTGCGTCATCTGATCCATCTGCGAGACCGCCTGGTTGACCTGCTCGATGCCGGCGCTCTGTTCGAGCGACGAGGCGCTGATGCCCGTCATCATCTGCGTGGCGCGCGAGATCGACGTGGACACCTGCTCCATCGCCTCGCCCGCGCGCGCGACCAGTTCCGAGCCGCCGCGAATCTGCGCCACCGACTCGCTGATGAGCGTCTTGATCTCCTTCGCCGACTGCGCGCTGCGCTGCGCGAGCCCGCGCACTTCGCCCGCCACCACGGCGAAGCCGCGGCCCTGCTCGCCCGCGCGAGCCGCCTCCACGGCCGCGTTCAGCGCGAGGATGTTGGTCTGGAAGGCGATGCCGTCGATCACGCCGATGATCTCGGCAATCTTGTCCGAGCTGTCGGCAATGCCCTGCATGCGTTCGACCACCTCGGTGACCACCGACGTGCCGCGCGCCGTGGCGGTGAGCGCCGCGTCGGCGAGCGCGCTCGCCTCGCGGGCGTTGTCGGCCGTGTTGCGCACCGTGCCGGTCAGCTCTTCCATGCTCGCGGCGGTCTCTTCGAGCGAGGCGGCCTGCGACTCCGTGCGCGCCGAGAGATCGGCGTTGCCGGTCGCGATCTCGTTCGCGCCCACGTGAATCGAGCCGGCCGCTTCGCGCACCGTGTGCACCGTGCGCGCGAGGCTCGCCTGCATCATCGCGAGGCCGCTGAAGAGCCGGCCGATCTCGTTGTCGCCGCGCGCGGCCACGCGCTCGTCCAGACGCCCGCGCGCAATGCGCTCGAAATGGCGCCCCGCCTCTTCGAGCGGCGCGACCACGCCGCGCCGCAGCCCCGTATGCACGCCCACCACGAGCGCGATCAGGCCGACGAGGATGGCGAGGCCGACCGACTTGAAGAGCGCCATGCGCGTATCGATCGAATCGAGCGAGTCGCGGCTCGCCGCCGCGCTGTACTGCGCGAAACTGTGCAGTTCGGCGATGTAGGCGTCCTGGTAAGACTGCGTGGGCTGGTCGAGGAAAGCCTGAATGTTGTTGCCATCGAGGTCCTGAGCCAGTTCGCAGAGCGCCTTGTGAAACACCTGGTAGCGCTGCGTGAGCGCATCGATGTGTGCGCGGTCCTCCTCGTCCACGGGCGGCACGTTCGCGAGCGCGGCGAACGTACGGTCGGCAGTGGCGAGCTGCTCGCGCGCGTGACCGACGATGTCGGCGGGTTCGGTGCCGCCGCGCACCATGCGCGTGCCCGCGCGCGAGAGGTTGATGCGCGCGTCCATCAACTGCTGGGTGATTTCGTTGGCCGCGTTGGTCTGGCGCAGGGCCACGCGGGAGAGCTTGTCCACGTCGTCGTGGGTGCGCGTGAGCGCCCAGAAACCGAGTCCTGCCGTCACGAGCTGCAGCACGCAGAAGGCGACGAGCACACATAACAGGCCTGAAGCGACCTTGATCTTGCTGAACATCTTGAACACCTGGGGTCGGGTGGCTGAGGGGAAAAACCGGCGCGCAGCATGTGGTCGCTCACGCCCAATCTGCGTTTACGGCCGCGCAAACGTTGTTTTGAGCCCAAAACCGCGAAAAAACCGCCCCGGAATGCAAATTGCATGAATGCAGAAACAATTCTTGCGGCATTGCGCGCATTTTCCGCAACAATTCAGGGCACCGTGGCGCCGATTGACCTTGCGCCGCAGCGAGGCACTTCCTAGAGTGGTTAGGAAACCATGCGGGCCTGGACCCGGGGAATCCGACGATGACTGATCTGGTGGATCGCGCGCGCGGGGCGCTTCACGCGCAGCCGTTCAGCGTGCTGCTCGGCACCGAACTGATGCATGTGGGCGAGGACGAGCTGACGCTGCGGCTGACGATTCGGGACGAACTGCGGCAGCAGCATGGCTTCGTGCACGGCGGCGTGATCAGCTACCTCGCCGACAACGCGCTGACTTTCGCGGGAGCGCTGGCGCTCGGCCCGCGCGTCGTGACCGGCGAATACAAGATCAACTATCTGCGGCCCGCGCTCAACGGGACGCTCGTGGCCCGCGCGAAAGTCGTGCATGCGGGACGACAGCAGGCAACCTGCCAGTGCAGCGTGTTCGTGATGGATAACGGCGACGCGCGCCTCGTGGCGCTCGCGCAGGGAACGGTGAGCCGGCTCCCGGAACGACCGGGGCGCGGCGAGCCGGAGGCCGCCGGCTGAGAAACGAGGGGGACGAGCGAGACGAAGGGGCGCGGCCCCCTCGCCGGTGCGCGCAGCCGCTTACTCGGCGGCGCGCGTCTTCTGCATCTGCTCGCCGAGGCCCTGGATGCCAAGGCGCACCGTCTGGCCCGGCTTCAGGAATATGGCCGAGGGTTTGATGCCCATGCCGACGCCCGGCGGCGTGCCGGTGGAGATCACGTCGCCCGGCTGCAGGCTCATGCATTGCGACAGATACGACACGAGCTTCGCGACCGGGAAGATCATCGTGCGCGTGTTGCCGTTCTGGTAGCGATGCCCGTCCACTTCGAGCCACAGGTCGAGATTCTGCGGATCGGGCACCTCGTCGCGCGTGACGAGCCAGGGGCCCGTCGGGCCGAAGGTGTCGAAGCCCTTGCCCTTGTCCCACTGCCCGGCGCGCTCGATCTGCCATTCGCGTTCGGAAACGTCGTTGACGACGCAATAGCCCGCCACGTAATCGAGCGCGTGGGCTTCGTCCACGTACTTCGCGTGCTTGCCGATCACGACGCCCAATTCCACCTCCCAGTCGGTCTTCTTCGAGCCGCGCGGAATCTCGATGTCGTCGTTCGGGCCAACGATGGCGCTCGTCCACTTGTTGAACACCACGGGCTCGGGCGGCACGGGCATGCCGGACTCGGCGGCGTGATCGGCGTAATTCAGGCCGATGCACACCATCTTGCCGATATGGCCCACGCAGGGCCCAAGGCGCGGATTGCCCTCGACGATCGGCAGCGTTTCCGGGTCGATCGAGCGCAGTTGCGCCAGACCCGCGTCGGAGAGCACGTCGCCGGCAATGTCGGCCACCGCGCCCGAAAGCGAACGGATGCGGCCTTCGGCGTCGAGCAGGCCCGGTTTTTCATGGCCTTTCGGCCCATAGCGAAGCAGTTTCATCGTCTGTCTTTCCTCTGGAACATGGCTGCGGTTCAATCGCGGCGCGGTGCGGTGCGCTCAGTTCGCCCAGCCGCCGTCGATCACGTGCGCCTGGCCGGTCGTGAACGACGACTCGTCCGAGGCGAGATAGAGCGCCAGCGCGGCAATCTCCTCCGGCTTGCCGACGCGGCCCATCGGCTGACGCGCGACGAAGGCCGCGCGCGCCGCATCGACGCTCGTGCCCTGTGCACCCGCCTGCATCGCGATGCGCTCTTCGAGCGAAGGCGAGGCCACGGTGCCGGGGCAGATCGCGTTGCAGCGAATGCCGCGCGTCACGAAGTCGGCGGCGACCGACTTCGTCAACCCTATCACAGCCGCCTTCGACGCGCCGTAAGCACAGCGGTTGGGCACGCCCTTCACGCTGGACGCCGCCGACGACATGTTGATGATCGAGCCGCGGCCCGCTTCGAGCATCGCGGGCAGGAACGCGCGGATCATGCGGTACATCGCCTTCACGTTCAGGTCGAACGCGAAGTCCCAGTCCTCTTCGCTCGCTTCGAGGACGGAGCCCGCGTGCACGAAGCCCGCGCAGTTGAACAGCACGTCGATGGCGCCCAGCTCGCCCGCGAGCGCGGCGATGGCCTTCGGGTCGAGCACGTCCAGGCGCCGCGCTTCGACGGACAACCCCGCGAGCGCGTCGGGACGAATGTCGGTTGCGATCACGCGCGCACCTTCGCGCGCAAAGAGTTCGGCGGTGGCGAGGCCGATGCCCTGCCCCGCCGCCGTAATCAAGGCCGTCTTGCCGGCCAGTCGTTGTGCCATAAGCTGCTCCGGTTGGAATCGCGGCCGGGTGCTGCGCGCCTCGCCGCATTCAGGGGATGAAGAATCTTGCCTCGTGTCGGGGTTCTCACAGGCGATAGAACGCCGCCGCGTTCGTGCCGAACACCGCCGCGCGCTCCGCTTCGCTCAAGCTGCGCAGCAGACGATGCGCGCACGCGTGCCAGCGCTCATAGTCGCCGTTCAGGTTCAGAACTGGCCAGTCGCTGCCCCACATGAGACGCTGCGCGCCGAAAGCGCTCAGCAGATGCGTAACGTAAGGTTCGAGCATCGCGTCGTCCCAGCCCGGCGCCGCTTCGGTGGCGAGCCCCGAAACCTTGCCGTGCACCTGCGGAAAACGCGCGAGCCGCGTCGCGGCATCGGCCCAGGCGGACCATCCCGCGGCGCCGTCACGGATCGGCGGTTTCGCGCCGTGGTCGATCACCACGCGCAGCGCCGGATGGCGCGCGAGGAAGATTTCAAGTGCAGGCGCGTGGCGCGTGAAGATCAGCGCGTCGAAGGCAAGGTCGTGTGCAATCAGCGCGTCGATGGCGCGCGACGTATCGGCCGTGGCAATCCACGCGTCGTCGGGCAAGTCTTGCAGCATCGGGCGCACGGCCCGGAATTTCGGCTCGCGCGCGAGATCGGCGATCAACGCCGGCGCCTGCGGGTCGTCGAGCGGCACCCAGCCCACCACGCCCGCGATCGATGCATCGTCGCGCGCCAGCGCGAGCAGGTAGCGTGTTTCCTCCACCGTCGGCGCGGCCTGCACGACAACCGTGCGCGTCACGCCGCAGCGCGTGCGCAGCGGCGCGAGATCGGCCGGGCCGAAGGTGCGGTAGAGCGCGGACAGATCGGGCGTCAGCCAGCCGTAATCGCCGCGTGCCGGGTCCCAGTAATGCTGGTGGGCGTCGATCCGTGCGTTCGTCGTCATGTCAGTGGGCGGGCAGCGGCGCGCGCGGATCGATGAGACCCTCGTCGCGCAGCGCGGTCCACAAGCCGGCAGGAATGACCACTTCGAACGATGCTGCGTTTTCGCGCACTTCTGCCGGGTTGCGCGCGCCGTTGAGCACCGTCGCGACGGCGGGATGCGCATACGGAAACTGCAGCGCGGCGGCCGCGAGCGGCACATTGAAGCCGCGGCACACGGCCTCGAGCCGCGCCACGCGTTCGACCACCTCGGGCGGCGCATCGCCGTAGTTGAACTTGCGGTCCCCGGAAAGCCCGTGCGCGAGGATGCCCGAGTTAAACGCCCCGCCCAGCAGGAGACTCACGCCGCGTTCGAGACACGCCGGCAGCAGATCGTCCAGCGGCGCCTGTTCGAGCAGCGTGTAGCGGCCCGCCAGCAGCGCACAGTCGATGTCGAATTCGCGCATTGCTTCGAGGATCACTTCGCGCTCGTTCACGCCGAAGCCCAGCGCCTTCACCACGCCGGCCGAGCGCAACTCGTCGAGAGCGCGAAAGCCTCCGCCCTCGGTCAACTGCCGCCAATAGTGCGCATTCCGGTCGCCGTGCGTGAACCGGCCGATGTCGTGCACGAGCAGGATGTCGATCTCGACGATGCCGAGCCGCTGCTGGCTGTCCTCGAACGAACGCAGTATCCCGTCGCGCGTGTAGTCGTAGATGGCTTCGAACGGCAGCGGATCCTGCCAGCCCTCGCTCCCGTCGTAAGGATGCGTGCGCGGCACGAAGTGCCGCCCCACCTTCGTCGAGAGCACGAACTCGCCGCGCGGACGGCGCCGCAGCGCCGCGCCGAGCCGATGCTCGGCCTTGGTGTGCCCGTAGTGCGGCGCCGTATCGAAGAAGCGCAGGCCGGCGTCCCATGCGGCGTCGACGGTGTCCTGCGCCTCCTCCTCGGTCAGATCGCGGTAGAGCCCGCCGAGCGGCGCCGTGCCGAGGCTCAGCGCGCTCACCTCCAGTGCCGTGCGGCCGATGCGCCGCCTGCCTGCCACCTGTGGATGCCGTTCCTGCGCCATGCCTCGTGCCTCCCGAAAGAACCGTGTTCAAAGATTACGCCGCGTGCGACGCGCGTCAATGCCCCGCGATCCCGACCACGGGCAGACGCGCCCCCGCGGGCAGGCACGCCGGACCCACCGGCTCGAAGGTTTTGTAAGTCAGGATGAACTCCTGATGCCCGAGCGCCTCGGATTTCGAGGGCGCGCCCGCCGCGACGGCCAGCGTCGCGTCGAACACTTCGCGGCCGACTTCGTCCAGCGTCGCGCGGCCTTCGAGAATCCGCCCCGCGTCGACATCCATGTCGCCCGCCAGATTGCGATACGTCAGCGGATTCGCGCACACCTTGACGACGGGCACGAGCGCCGAGCCCACCACGGAGCCGCGCCCCGTCGTGAAGAGAATCACGTGCGCGCCGCAGGCAATGAGCTCCGCAATCTCGGCGTTGTCGCTGATGTTGGGAAAGCCGAAGCGCGGCTCGCCGTCGGGCACCACGTCGAGCAGATAAAGACCGCCCGTGGGCGGCACGTCGCCGGGCTTGACGATGCCGACGATAGGCGAGGCGCCGCTCTTCGCATACGCGCCCAGCGACTTCTCTTCCTGGGTGGTGAGCCCGCCGTCCGCGTTGCCTACCGCGAACGAGCCGTGCCCGAGAATCGAGTAATAGCGCGCGGCCTTCGCCACGCAGGCGACGATAGCCTCGCCGAGTTCGGGTCGCGCCGCGCGGTTCTTCATGTGGTACTCGCAGCCCACGAGCTCGCCGGTTTCCTCGAAGATGCAGCTTGCGCCCGCCTCGATCAGCTGGTCGAACGCACGGCCCACGGCCGGATTCGCCGTGATGCCGCTCGTGCCGTCCGAACCGCCGCAGATCGTGCCGACCACCAGTTCGCCGACGCCCATCGGCACCTTCTGCTGCGCGCCCAGCGTCCGGCGCGCCTCGCGCACCCAGTCCACGCCGTACTGGATCGTGCTGCGCGTGCCGCCCTTCTCCTGGATCGTCAGGACTTCTACGGGTCTGCCGCTGGCCCGCACCTGCTCAACGAGGTAATGCTTGTTCATGCTCTCGCAGCCCAGCGAGACGAACAGCACCGCGCCCACGTTCGGATGGGTGGTGAGCCGCTCCATCATCTTTTCCGCATAGGTGTTCGGGTAGCAGCCCGGAAAGCCGATCAGATGCACGGGGGAATCGTCCGGTATGGCGCCGTCGTCGAACGCGTCGAGCGGCTCGCGAAACTCCGCGACGATCTCGCGCGCGACGTGATGCGCGCATTCGACGAGATAGGCCACCGCGACGACGTTGCGTATGCCCTTACGGCCGTCGCTGCGCAGCCAGCCTTCGAGAGGCGGGGTGATGCGGGTGTCGTTCATGACGGGTGTCCTGCCTGCGAAAAACGTTTAAGCGTCAGTGATGCACGTACGCGTGCCCGGCGTCGTGCGTGTAGGTCGGCAGATAGTCGCTTTCGAGGTTGTGCGTATGCAGATGCTCGCCGCGCGCCACTGGCCCGGTCACGTGGCCGATGGGCGCGCCGTAGCGCAGCACCTTCTCGTCCTTCGCGAGCGCGCGCCGCGCAACCTTGTGGCCGAGCTCGATCGTCTTCGCGAACGTCACGCGCTCGCCTTCGATCTCGACGACCGTGCCCGCTTCCAGCCGCGCCGCCGCAATCAGGCAGTTGTCCTCGGGCGCGAGCAGAATCAGGCGAAAGTCGGTGTTGGGGGTGCCGCTCTTCACGTTGTTTCTCCGCGATTGCTATTTTGCCGGTCAGTTCTGCGCTTCGCCGCCCGCGAGCCGCGCCACCATCAGCGAGCCGAGAATGATCGCACCGTAGATCGCCTGGACCCAGAACGAGGGCACCTGGGCCAGCGTGAGCAGGTTCTGCACCACGCCCAGCAGCAGCACGCCGAGGAGCGCGCCGAACATGGTGCCCTTGCCGCCGTCGAGCGAGATGCCGCCGATCACGGCCGCCGCGAAGACGGTGAAGATCATGCCGTTGCCCTGGTTTGCGTTGATCGCGCCCACATAGCCCGTGACGATCAGGCCGCCGAGTGCCGCGAGGATGCTGCCCAGCACGAATACGCCCCACGTAATGCGCTCGACGCGAATGCCGGCGGCGCGCGCCGCGTCGGGATTGCCGCCGATCGCGTAGAGCGCGCGGCCCGTGCGGTGATAGCGCAGCATGAACGCGGCGATGGCGAACGCAACGGCGGCAAGCCAGACCGAAAGCGGTAGCCCCAGCACGATGGTGGTGGCAAGCGCGAAGAACGAGGGTGGCATGTCGAACAGCGTGCCGCCCTTGGTCGCGCCCACGAGCATGCCGCGCAGCACGATCAGCATGGCGAGCGTGACGATGAACGCATTCAGCCGCAGCCGTACGACGAGAAAGCCGTTGATGAAACCGATCAGCGCCCCGACGGCGAGAATCGCGACGAGCCCCACGAACGCGGGCCATTGCAGGCCGAAGCCTGCCGACGCCGCCGGCATCACGAGCATCGCCCCGACAGCGGGCGCGATGCCCACGGTGGATTCGAGCGAGAGGTCGAACTTGCCGGTCAGCACGATGAGCGACTCGGCAAGCACGAGGAGCGCGAGCGCGGCCGAAGCGCCGAGCACGCTGATGAGATTGGCCTTCGTGAGAAAGCTCGGGCTCACGAAGCCGCCGATCACGATCAGCAGCAGCAGCGCGGGCAGTAGGGCGAAGTCGCGCAGGCGCGCGAGCTCGATGCGCGGCCGCGCGCGTTGCCCCGTGGAAAGCGGGCCGGGCTCGCCCGCGGCGAACGCGGACGTCGAAACACTAGGCTTCATGAAGACTGACTCCTTCGATCGATGCAATCATTTCGTGGTCCTGCCAGCCCGCCGGGAACTCCGTCACGATCTCGCCGCGAAACATCACCAGCACGCGGTCGCAGGTGCGCAGATCGTCGAGTTCGCTCGACACCACCAGCACGGCCTTGCCGCCTTGCTCGCCCTCTTCGCCTCCGCGCACGCGATCGACGACCGAAAGCAGCGCCTCCTTCGACTTCACGTCCACGCCGGCGGTGGGATCGATCAGCACGAGCACGTCCGGATGGCTCGCCAGCGCGCGCGCCATCACGACCTTCTGCTGATTGCCGCCCGAGAGTCCGGAAACGACGTGCTCCGGTCCCTGCGCCACGATGCCGAGCGCCTCGATCATGCGCTGCCCCATGGCGCGCTTCTTCGCAGGCGGCGCGATGCCGAAGCGGCCGAGCAGGCCCGCGATGGTCATCGTGGCGTTCTCCGCAATGGACTGCGTGAGCACGAGCCCTTCGTGGTGCCGGTCCTTCGGCACGCACGCAACGCCCTGCGCGAGCGCGGCGGGCACGTCGCCGGGCTTCAGCGCCGCACCCTTCACGCGAATCTCGCCCGAGCGCTGCGCGTTCAGGCCGGCAATCGCCTCGCCCACGCTCGTGCGCCCGCTGCTCGTCGCGCCCGTGAGGCCGACCACTTCGCCGCGCTTCACTGCGAACGATACGTCGCGGTAGTCGTGTCCTGTAATACCCCGCACGTCGAGCACGACCTGTGCCTCGGCGGGCAGCGGCGCGCGGGCGGCGGCGTCGGCAACGTTCAGGCCGCCGCGCTCGCCCGTCATCGCCTCGATCAGGCGTTCGCGCGGGAGCTCCGCCACCGGCGCGCTGACGATATGGCGCGCGTCGCGCAACACCGTCACGGCCTGGCAGATCTCGTACACCTCCTGCAGGTGGTGCGAGATGAAGAGGAACGTCACCCCCTCGCGCTGCAACTCGTCGATGCGGCGAAAGAGCCGTTTGATCTCCTCGCCGTCGAGCTGCGCGGTGGGCTCGTCGAGGATGATGAAGCGCGCGCCGTACGAGAGCGCCCGCGCGATTTCCACGAGCTGCCGCGCTTCCACCGTGAGATCGCCCGCCCGTGCATCCTCGCGCACGTCGATGCGCCAATGGTCGAGCAGCGCGCGCGCGTCGCGCCGCATCGCCTGCCAGTCGATCACGCCGCGCCGTCTGGGCTGGCGATTGATGAACAGGTTCTCGGCCACGCTCAGGTCGCGGATGATCGTGGAATGCTGATAGACGCACGCCACGCGCTCGCGCCAGGCATCGCGGTCGGCGAGCGGCGGCGCGGTCTCGCCATTGAAGCGCACCGTGCCCTCGTCGGGCTTGCGCAGCCCCGTGAGGATCGAAACGAGCGTGGACTTGCCGGCGCCATTGCGGCCCACCAGCGCGTGCGACTCGCCCGGCATGACGCGCAGGCTCACGCCGGCGAGCGCCGCCGTGGAGCCGTAGCGCTTCGTCACGCCTTCCGCCTCCACGACAGGCAGCAGATCCTGATTCTGGCCGCTCGTTCGATCGCTCATCTGGGCCCTCACTTGACGGTATTGCCCCACAGGTTCTTGTCGTCCACGTTCTGCTTCGTCACGAGCGGCGCGGGCAGTTCGTCTTCCAGGATCCCGGTGGAAAGCTGGACGATCGTGCTGTCGTGGTCGGTCTTGCCGGGCTTGAACGTCTTGCCCTCCAGCGCGGCCTTGATGTAGTACAGGCCGTACTTCGCATAGAGGTCCGCGGGCTGCGAAATGGTGGCGTCGATCTCGCCCTTGCGGATTGCTTCGTATTCCTGCGGAATGCCGTCATTGGACACGATCACGATGTGCTTCGGATCGCCCGCCGGGAAGAGCATCTGCTTGCGACGCAGCGTCTGCAGCGTCGGCGAGAGATACACGCCGCCCGCCTGCATGTAGATCGCCTTCACGTCGGGGTTCGCGGTGAGCAGGCTGTCCAGCGCGCTTGCCGCCACGTCGCCCTTCCAGCCCGCCGGAATCTCCAGCAGCGAGAGGTTCGGATACAGCTTCAGACAGGCGCGGAACGCCTCGGACCGGTCGCGGCCGTTCACCGAAGCGAGGTCGCCCATGATCTGCACGACCTTGCCGGACTTCACGTGCTGGCCGATGTAGTCGCACGCCTTCGAACCGTAGGCGCGATTGTCGGCGCGCACCACCATCGCGACGTTGCCCTGCGTCGGCGCCACGTCCACGGCCACGACCTTGACACCCTTCTGCGCGGCGTTGTCGAGCGCGCGGCTGATCGCCGCCGAGTCGATCGGCCCGACCACGATGCCCTTCGCGCCCAGATTCACCATGTTGTTCATGTCGGTGATCTGCTGCGCGGGATCGTTGTTCGAATTGACGGGCGCGAGGATGTCGATGCCCATCTCTTTCGCGTACGTCGACAGGTAATTGTCGTACGACTGCCAGAAGGGCGAGGTCAAGAGCGGCAGGCCGAGGCCGACCTTGCCCAGGTCGGCGGCCTGCGCCGGCCCTGTCGCGGCGAGTGCGGCCGTGCAGGCCGCGGCAACGCAGAGCGCCTTCGCGGCGGCACGCGCCAGCTTGCCGGCCTGGCGGGATTCGGTGGAACGGCGGGCCGTCGCGGGCCCGGATGCGAACGCCATGTCTGTCTCCTTTTGTCGATCCGGAGTTGGCGCTTTAGCGCTTACTCCGGTCTCATGCAAAGCTGTCGATCGCCGTTCGCGCTTCAGCGCTGATGGCGATCCCTTTGTGAACCTGCATGTTGGCCGCGCCGCGCCCGTCTGGAGTGACCGGACTGCCGGCGCTGCCGTTGCGACTGCCCTTCCCTTCCAGTACAACCCTGATGTATCTTCATTCATCAGTGAACGTATTATTCATATACGGATATTCGTTGGTCAAGACATGTGCAGCGCAGCAAGGCTCGGTGCTTTCCCTGGGGCCCCTGCCGCGCGGTGCATCGCGCCCCGGATAATCGGGTCACGACAAGAGAGGACGTCGATGGACATCCAGCAGAAAAACCGCAAAGGCCGCGGGCCGGACGAACGGGAAGAAAAAGACGAGAAGGACGACGTGGACCGCTACCGCGCACCCGCGCTGGACAAGGGTCTCGACATCCTCGAACTGCTCGCGGAACAGCGCGGCGGCCTTACGCGGGCGGAGATCACGAAGGCGCTGGGACGCAACGCGAGCGAGATCTACCGGATGCTGGAGCGGCTCGTGGCGCGCCAGTACGTGATCCGCTCCGAAGCGGGCGACCGCTATGCGCTGAGCCTGAAACTCTTCGCGCTCGCGCACCGCCATCCGCCCACGGAACGGCTGATCGTTCAGGCGCTGCCGCTCATGCAGCACTTCGCCAACGACGCCGAACAGTCGTGTCACCTCGCGATGTACGACCGCGGCAACCTGCTCGTGATCGCCCAGGTGGACGGACCCGGCACATGGGGCATCGCGGTGCGGCTCGGCTCGCGCGTGGGGCTCGTCGATACGAGCTCGGGCCGCTCGATCCTCGCCTGGCAAACGCCGGAGCAGCGCGCGCACATGCTCGCGGAACACACGAAGGTGAAAGGCGAAGTGACGATCGACCACGCGGCGCTCGAAACGGCCTGCGCGCAGATTCGCGAGGCCGGCTTTTCGCGCACGGACAGTCAGCAGATCTTCGGCGTGACCGACGTGACGTTCCCGGTGCTCGGGCCGGCCGGTCAGGCCATCGCGGCCCTCACCTGCCCGTACCTCAAGCGCATCGACGAGTATGTGGCGCCTTCGCTGGAAGAAGCGACGCAGATGCTGCGGGCAACGGTGCAGGAGCTTTCGATGTTTCGGGAAGAGGAAGGCTGAGGCGCGGGCGGCCGCGCCAACTGGAACGCGTGCATCCAAACCGGTTAGAATGGCGGCCCCGCAAAATACGGCATACCGCGTACTCCACACCTCATGGCGAAACTTCTGACCGATCACGAATTCCAGCGTTTTTCCGAGCTTCAGCAGAAGCAGGCCAGCTTCACGATCACGACCGACGAAGCCGACGAGCTGCGCGACATCGTCGCGCGCGCGCAGAAGAAGCGCGACGACCGCGCGGACGCGATGAAGACCGTCGAGACCGCGATCGACCAGTTCGAGATCACGCCCGACGAGCTGTTCTCGCCCGAGCAGATTGCCGAAGCCGCGCGCAATTACGGCCTGATTCCGGCCACGAAGAAGGAGCGCGTGCTGCCGCCCTCGCTGACGTTCAACGGCAAGACGCACCAGTGGACGCGCGCGCTGCCGGAAGAAATCCGCGCACCGCTCTTCGAGGCGTTCCAGGGCGGCCAGTCGGTCAAGACCTTCATCGCCACGCCGAAGGACGCCGCGCGCTGCGCCGCGACCATCGCGCGCCTCGAAAAGGAAACCGGCGCAAGCTACGCCGAGGCCTGGCTCGAAGAACTCTCGCTCACGCGCGGCCAGGTGGACGACGCGCTCGCGAAGATTGCGGCCTGATGCCTGACTCCACCCACGCTTAACCCGCCGCGGTTTAATCCAGCGCCATCCGGAAACCCACCACGCCGGGATCTTCGGTTGGCGCCACAGTGAAACCGCAGGCGCGCGCGAGGCCGATCATCGGCGCATTCTCGCGCAGCGCCTCGCCCACCAGCCAGTGGGTGCCGCGCGTGCGAGCATACGCTATCGCGCGCTCCATCAAGAGACGGCCCAGCCCTTTGCCCTTCAGATTCGACATGATCGCTACCGCAAACTCGGCCGTTTCGTTGTCCGGGTCCGCCACGGCGCGCACCACGCCCAGCGTGCGCGGCTTGCCGTGCTCGTCGTCCACGGTCGCGATGAGCGCCATCTCGCGGTCGTAGTCGATCTGCGTCATGCGGGCGAGCTGCGAGTGATCGAAGCTGCGCACGGCCGAAAAGAAGCGCAGGCGCAGATCGTTGGGCGTCATCGACTCGATGAACGCGCGGTGCTGCGCCTCGTCCTCGGGGCGGATCGGGCGGATCGTGACGCGCTCGCCGCCCCAGTCCAGCGTTTCCTCCAGCCGGCGCGGGTACGGCATGATCGCGAAGCGGCTGCGCTTCTCGGCAAGCATGAGACGCGGCACGTCGATCAGTGTTTCGGTGGGCAGCACGCGCAAGGTGACGTGCATGCCGACAATCGCGCGCACGTCGCAAACGATCTGCGACAGCGTGATCAGCACGGCCAGCGTGGCCGCGGGATCCACGCGCGGCACATAGGGCGACTGCGTGACGATGTCGCGCGCCAGCATTGGATTGAGCGGCGGCAGCCCGTACACGCGTATGGGCGGCGCGATGCCGTCCGGCGACGGTGCAACGAAGTAGAACACCGGGCCGAAGTTCTCGTCGTCGCGGAACTCGACCGTCACTTCCACTACCGGCTTCGCCGCGCGCGCCGCCTCGCCTTCGGGAGGCGTCCAGGCCCGCAGGCCGAAAAGCCCCAGCAGCTTCGCCGCCGCCTCGCCCGCAAGTTCGCTGTGCCCCGCGGCCAGCGCGGCACAGGTCTGTCCCTGCGCCGCCTCGATCGCGCCGGCTTGCTGCGCGGGCGTGCCCTCGGGCGTCTGCATCAGGAGTTCGCGGCCCAGCCGGTAATCGACGAGACGCGCGAACGCGCGCGCGAGGCGCCGCGGCGTGGTATGCACCGGAATGCCGTGCGCGTGCAACGCATCGCGCGTTTCGTCGCTCACGCCGCCGAAAAAGCACGCCAGCATGCCGCGATACGCCACCCGCTGGTTCTCGATCAGCGTGCGCGCCACCGCGTCGACCGGCGCGCTGTGCGTGGGCGCGTGCACGACGAAAACCGTCCCCGTCTTCGGATGCGGCCCGAGCGCCTGCAGCGCGAGCGCGAAGTGCTCGGGCTTCGCCGTTTCGCCCAGCACGAGCGGATTGGCCGCCCGCACGTTCGGCAACGCCTTCTCCATTGCCGTACGCGCTTCGTCGGTCCAGGAGGCGAGCGTGTCGCCCGCCTCGTTGAACGCGTCGCGCGCCAGCGTCGCCACGCCGCGATCGCTCGTGATGAGCGTGGCCGTGTCGCTCGTGGCAACGCGCCCCACACCCAGCGTTTCGATTTCGTCGAGCAGGTCGTCCAGCGTGTCCACGCGCACCATGCCCGCGCGCCGGAACGCCGCCGTGTAGAGTCCGTCGGCCGGATCGTCGCGGCCGCTGCGCAGCGCGAGCACCGGCTTGTTGCGCGCCGCCGCGCGCGCCGCCGACATGAACTTGCGCGGCGCGCGCACGGTGTCGAGTTCGAGCAGGATCGCGCGCGTGGCGGGATCGCTCGCGAGATAGTCGAGCACGTCGCCCGCATCCACGTCGGCTTCGTCGCCCAGCGCAATCACGTGCGAGAAACCGAGCCCGCGCGCGCCGGCCCAGCGCAGCACGGCGTTGGTGAGCACGTTCGACTGCGAGACCCACGCGACGCCGCCCGGCCTCGCTACCGACGTAGCCGCGCCGAGCTGCGCGTTGAGCGCAGGCGTGAGCACGCCCACGCTGCCGGGCCCGACGATGCGCAGCAGATGCGGCCGCGCGGCGGCCAGCGCATGGCGCAGATCGGCGCGGTCGGTGTCGGTGCGCACCTCGCCGATCAGAATCGCCGCGCGCGTGCCCATGCCGCCCAGACGATGCACGAGCGCGGGCCACGTAGACGGCCGCGTGCAGATCACGGCGACGGTGGGCGCCTCGGGCAGGTCGCCTGCGTCCGCCAGCACGGGATGCCCGCCGAAGCCTTGCTCGTCGCCCGTGCGGCGCGGATTGACGGCCCAGAGCGGCCCGGCGAAGCCGCCTTCGATCACGCGCCGCCACACCATTTCTCCGATGCTGCCCACGCGGCGCGAGGCGCCGATCACGGCGATCGACCTGGGCTGGAATACTGCGTCGAGATTACGTACGGTCACGGGCGCTCCTGACTGTCGGGATAGCGGCGCTTGCGCCGCGGCACGGAGTCAGGATAGGCGAATCGGGTGAACGGCGCGTGGATTTCGCGCAAGGTTGCGCGAGGAGGCGGATCACGAACGAAGCGGTGGCCGCGCCGGCGCGACCAGGATCTTGATCTGCCTGCGATCCGCCAGCAGCGCGTCGAAACCTTCGCGAACAGCGTCTTCGAGCGGCACGGTCTTCGTCACGATCGACGTGAGATCGAGCGCGCCCGACGCGACGATACGCAGCAAGTCCTCGTATGCCTGGCGATAGCCTACGCTCGCGGTAAAACTCAGTTCGTCGTTGACGGCGCGAAACGCATCGAAGCCGGCGCGCGGCATCAGTCCGACCATCACGAGATTGCCGCCCTTGCGCAACGCGCTCATCGCGGTTTCGAACGTCGCCGGCAAGGCCGCCGCCTCGAAACTCACGTGCACGCCATGCCCGCCGGTCGCGCCGCGTATCGCCTGCCGCAGCGCGTCGGGCGAATGCTCGCGCGCGTCGAGCACCTGCGTCGCGCCGAGCCGCCGTGCCGCGGCCAGCCGCTCGGCGGATACGTCGACGGCGACGATCGCCGTTGCGCCCTGCAGCTTCGCCAGCATGATCAGAAGCAGACCGATCGGCCCAAGCCCGACGATCGCGCACGTCTCGCCGAGATTCAACTGCCCCCGTCGCAGCGCGTGCAACGCCACGGCGGCCGGCTCCAGCACCGCCGCCTGTTCGAGACTCACCTCGTCCGGCAAGCGGTACAGCATGTACGACGGCACGACCGCGAAATCGGCCATCCCCCCGTCGCCCATCAGGCCGGCGAATCCCATCGAAACGCACAGGTTGTACGACCCCGACCGGCAATAGAGACACTGGCTGCACCGGTATTCGGGCTCGACAGCAACGCGGTCGCCCACGCGCAGCGTCGTCACGTTCGCGCCGACTTCGGCGACGGTCCCGCAGAACTCGTGGCCGAGCGTCAGCGGCGCGACGCGTCCGGACAGCGCATGTGGCACCTCGACAGGAATCGCGTGCGGGCCATCCGCGTATTCGTGCAGGTCGCTGCCGCAGATCCCGCAGTACGCCACCTCGACGCGGACATCGTCCGGCCCGACGCGCGGCGTGTCGATCTCGACGAGCCGCACGTCGCGCGGCCCGAACCATTGAAGCGCACGCATCCTCAACGGCCTCCGAGGTTCTGCATGCCGAGCGGTTTCCCGGCTGCCTCGGCAAGGGCGCGCTTGCGCAGCACGGCGGGCGCGGTTTCCACCAGACCGAAGGACAGCAGGCAGGCGACGATCGCGCCGCTCGCCGAGAGCCACATCGCGAGCGACAGCCCGTAGCGGTCTGCCGCAAAGCCGGCGGCGGTCGGCGCGACGAAGCCGCCGATCAGTTCGCCCGCGCCCATGATCAGACCGAGCGCACTCGCGATGGCGCGCGGCGGAACCGTCTCCGCGGGAATCGTTGCCATGAACAGCGTGAAGCAGCCGAGGCCCGTGTACGTGGCGAACACGAATGCGCCAAGCGCCCAGATCGAGCCGATATGGACCATCGCGACCGGACACGTTGCCGAGATCAGCGCGAACACGATCATCGTCGGCTTGCGTCCGATGCGGTCGGAGATCGCGGGCACGGCGAAGCCCCAGAACACCCACGCCGCGCCAAGACAGGTCATCACGACGCCCATGTCCGCCGCGGAGAAATGGCGGCCGCTGACAAGGTACGTCGGCGCGAACGAGATAATGACGATAAACCAGGTGAGGAAGAAGCAGCTGATCAATACGCACAGCAAAATATTGCGCTCTTTCAGCAACGCCCAGCGGCCGACACCCGCACCGGCAGGGTGGACGCCTACCTCGGCCTGCACGTGCTGCGCGCCGCCCGGCGGCACCTCGCGCACCCAGCGCCAGATGCAGAACGCGATGATCAGTCCCGGCACGCACGAGACGTAGAACGACTCGCGCCAGCCGTAGGCCGTCGCGATCGAGATGACCACGGGCGGCCCGACCATCGCGCCGAGCAGCCCGGCGGCCGAGCCCTGCAGCAGCCCCATGTTGAGACCGCGGCGGCCCGGCGTCGAACTCTCGACCATCAGCGACTGCGAGAGCGGCAACACGGGCCCCTCCGCAATGCCCATCAAGGCGCGAAACGCGATCAGGCTCGCGAAGCCGCCGACGAGCCCGGACAGCGCCGAAAAGACGGAAAAGCCGAGCACGGCGACGACCAGCAGCGGCTTGCGCGTGCCGCGCGCATCCGACCAGGCGCCGGTGATCGCGCCCGAGAGCGCCCACGTGAGCGCAAGCGCGGAAGACATCATGCCGAGCTGCGCGTTGCTCAGATGCAGCTCCGCCGACATGAACGGAAACAGGAACGACAGCGCGAGCCGGTCGAAGAAGACGAAGCCGAACGTCACGAACAGGATCAGCAGCAGCCTGTTTTCATACGTCGCGATGCCTCGGGAAGGGGAGGAATTCATGGCTGACCTCGTTGTGCGCGTCAGCGATAGAGTTGCTCGATGGCCTGCGCACCGAGACCGACTTTCTCGTAGTGCGCCTTGCACATCGCGATATACGAATGGACGTCGAAATACCCGTCCGGGTTGCCGGCCTCGTCGAGCCAGATCAGCGGTCCCTTGACGATGAAGAAGACCCGCATCGGCTCCGGATGATCGAACGCGACGAGCGTGTGCCCCTCGCCCGGCGTTTCGTAGACGAAGTCGCCCTTCGTCGCGGTCCAGTCGTGCTCGAGATAGCCCCACTTGCCCGAGATCGTGTAAGCGAACACTTCATGCGGGTGATAGTGGCGATTGACGAGCCCCGCGCTTTTGGCCATCAGGACGTCGCACCATTTGTTCTGCTGCGGCGAGATCCACAGCGGCCGCGACGAAACCGTTTCGGTGAACGGCACGTAGTAGCGCTCGTCGTCGGTCGGCGCATTCGCGATGTACGCTTCGGGCAACGCGTCGGGCTTGAACGGATTGGCAATCGGTGCAATGTGTTGCCAGAATTCGGATACGGCCTGGTGGACCACGATCTGTCTCCTCGTTATGTTGGCGTCGTACGTTGGACTTTATCCAGACGGCGCAGGCCGCGTTTGACTAAGCTGGACGAATTGTTTGACCGGGCCGGACATCGCACCGGCCCCCCCAGGTAACGGAATTTCCTCCCCCAACCGGGCGCACGGGTACCCCTTGCGCCCGCAGGAGCCGACGTGACGCATTCGACCTTTTTATCGTGCAGGCGGGGCTCGACGACCGACGTGCCTTTGCCGGAGCGTGCCGCGTTCTGGGAGGCCTTCAATGCGACGACGCTGGTCGGCCTGCGATGCTCGTCGCTGTCGCCCGACGGTCCCGACGTGGCGAAGACCGATATCGCGCTGCCGGGCCTCTGCGTGGCCGACATTCGCGGCAACGATCACGTCATCGAACGCAATCCGGCGCTCGTGCGGGCACTGCCGAAGGATTCCGTGTTCGCCTGCCAGATCGTGCGCGGGCGCGCGTATTTCATTCAGCGCGACCGCTGCCTGCTCGCCGAAGAAGGCGACATCGTCATCTACGACACGCGCATACCGTATCTCTTCGGCTTCCTGACGCCGATGCGCCAGTTGCTGTTCGACGTTCCGGCGACGACCTTCGGCGAGCGCTTCGAGGTGAGCGTGGACCGCCTGCCGCTGAAGATCTCGTCGCGGCCCGGTCCCGCATCGATGCTCGGCGCGACGCTGCGTGCGAGCGTCGAACGCTTCATGAAACGGCCGGACGAGCACGACGCGCCGGATTTTCGCGAGCGCACGCACACGCTGCTCGCCGCGCTGATCGGCACCGAGCTGCGCGGTGCGGGCGCCTCGCGCGCGGCGCTGTCGTATCGGCTGACGGCGAAGCAATACATCGCCGGGCAACTGGGCGCCCCGGAACTGACGCCACAAGCCGTCGCGGACGCGGTCGGGCTGTCGCTGCGGCATCTGAACCGGCTGTTCGCCGCCGAAGACCTCTCGATCGCCCAGTACATCTGGGCCGAACGGCTCGTGCGCGCGCATGCCGACCTGCTCGATCCGCGGCTTGTCAGAACGACCGTCGGGGAGATCGCATTTCGCTGGGGATTTTCGAGCCAGGCGCATTTCAGCCGCGCGATCCGCGAGCGCTACGGCGCCTCGCCGATCGCGCTGCGCGAAACAGCGCGGGGGTGAGCCGCGACGCGCTCAGTGCGCGATGCAGACGGACTTTGTTTCGGTGTACGCATCGACCGCGCCCGCGCCGAACTCGCGCCCGATGCCCGACTGCTTGAATCCGCCGAACGGCATGCTGGGATCGAGCGGCACGTGGCAGTTGACCCATACCGTACCTGCCTCGATCTCGCGCACGATGCGCATCGCCGCCCCCAGGTCGCGCGTCCAGAGGCTCGCCGCGAGTCCGTAGCGCGTGTCGTTCGCGAGCCGGATGGCCTCGTGCACGTCGTCGAACGGCACCAGCGCGAGCACCGGACCGAAGACTTCGTCGCGCATGACCGCCGCATCGGGCCGCACGTCGCCGAGCACGGTCGGGCGCACGTAATAGCCAGGACGCTCCACTGGCGTACCGCCTGCGAGAAACGTCAGACCCGCCGCGCGCGCGGCCGCCACATGTGTCTCGACGCGCGCACGGTGATGCGCCGAAACGAGCGGGTTGATCTGCGCACCCGGATCGAGGCCGGGACCCAGCGTCATCGCCGTGGCGGCGGCCGCAATGCCCTCGGCCATCTGCCGGTAGCGACTGCGGTGCACGTACACCCTCGAAACCGCCGCGCACACCTGTCCCTGGTTCAGGAACGCCCCTGCCGCCACGCGCTGCACGGCCTCATCCACGTCGATGTCCGCCAGCATCACGGCCGGATTCTTGCCGCCCAGTTCGAGCGAGAAGCGCGTCATGTTGTCGACGGCCGCGTGGCCGACGAGCTTGCCGGTCGGCGTCGAGCCCGTGAACGAAATCTTGCCGATGGACGGATGCGCGGCCAGCGCCGCTCCGCACGCGCCATCGCCGGTCACGACGTTGAACACGCCGGGCGGGATGCCGGCTTCGATCGCCAGTTCCGCCAGCCGCAACGCCGTGAGCGGCGTTTCCGGCGAAGGTTTGATGACGACCGTGCACCCGGCGGCCAGCGCCGGCACGAGCTTCCAGATCGCGATCATCAGCGGGAAATTCCACGGCACGATGCCGGCGACCACGCCCACCGGCTCCTTGCGCGTGAAGGCCGTGTACTGCGTGCCCGGCGGAAACGGGATCGAGACGTCGAGCGTGCTGCCGTGAATCTTCGTCGCCCACCCGGCCATGTAGCGCACGTATTCGATCGATGCGCCGACTTCGACCGCGCGCGCCAGATTGATCGACTTGCCCTGATTGAGGGTTTCGAGCTGCGCCAGCGCTTCCGTCTGCGCCTCGAGCAGATCGGCGAGGCGCAGCAGGATGCGTTCGCGATCCGCGGGCCGCAGGCCCGACCAGCGCCGCGAGTCGAACGCGGCACGCGCGCTGCGTACGGCCACGTCCACGTCGCTCGCGTCGCAATCCGCCACCTGGGCGAGGACCTCGCCCGTCGCCGGGTCGAACACCTCGCGATACCGGCCGCTGCGCGCAACCGCAGGCCGTCCGTCGATGAACGGCTCATGCCGGCGTTGCGCGAACGCGCGGACTTCCGGCAGCAGGTCGATCAAGTTCGTGCTCATCGTTTCGTACTCCCTCATATCTTCAACATGAATTCGGCGCAACGTTCCGCGATCATGATCGTCGGCGCGTTCGTGTTGCCCGAGACGATGCGCGGCATGACGGACGCGTCGCAGATGCGCAGCCCGCTCACGCCGTTGACCTCCAGCCGCGGCGTGACCACCGCGCCGGCATCGCCGCCCATGCGGCAGGTGCCGGCCGGGTGGTAGACGGTCTTCGCGCGCCGCCGCACATAGTCGGCCAGTTGCGCATCGGCCGGCTGCTGTGGATCGAACGACGCGTGCGCTTCGCTCACGACGCGCGCAAGCGAAGGCGCGCGGATAATGCGCCGCGCGAGCGCGACGCCGCGTACCAGCACGTCCACGTCGGCCGGGTCGGCGAGCGCCCCGCTGTCGAACAGGATCGGCGCGGCCGGATCATTGCTGCGCAGCCGCACCGAGCCGCGCGAGCGCGGCCGCAGAATGCAGGGATTGATCGAGATACCGTGTCCGGGCAGCGGTTCGCGGTCCACGTCGCCGACCAGCGTCGGCAGCACGTGGAACTGGATGTCGGGACGATCGCCGCCGGTCGTGTCGATGAACGCGCCCGACTCGACGACATTCGACGTCAAGAGGCCCGTGCGGGTCAGCATCCATTGCGCGCCGTGCTTCAGGGCCTTCCACCCGCGATCGTGGCCGAGCAGGCTGATCGGCTCGTGGCTGTTTCCGTAGATCGACACTTCGAGGTGGTCCTGAAAGTTCGCGCCCACGTCGCCGCTGTCGTGGACCACCGGAATGCCGTGCTCGCGCAGATGCCCGCCGGGCCCGACGCCCGACAGCATCAGGATCCGGGGCGTGGCCAACGCGCCAGCCGCCAGCACGACTTCCGCGCGCGCAGCCGCCTTGCCCGTTTCGCCGCTGCCGGTGCGCCACTCGACGCCCGTCGCGCGGCGGTCGCTGAACAGTACCCGCGTCACGCGAGCGCCGGTCATCACGCGCAGGTTCGGACTGCCGATCACATCGGCAAGATAGGTCGCCGCGGTGCTGCCGCGCTCGCCGTTGAACGTCGTGGTGTGATAGAAGCCCACGCCATGTTGCGCCTCGCCGTTGAAGTCGTCGTTATACGGCAGGCCGGTTTCCTGGGCGGCTTGCACGAAGGCCAGGCTCAGCGGATGGCGAAAGCGCGTGTCGCTGACCTTCAGGGGTCCTTCGGTTCCATGCAGAGGCCCGGAGAGCCGCATATGCGATTCGGAGCGCTTGAACACCGGCAGCACGTCGTGCCAGGCCCAGCCGGTGCAGCCCAGCGCGGCCCATTCGTCGTAGTCGCGCGGCGTGCCGCGCACGTACAGCATCGCATTCACCGAGCTGCCGCCGCCCAGCGTGCGGCCCTGCGGCACGAAGGTCCGGCGACCCGCGGCACCCGCTTGCGGCTCGCTTTCGAAGATCGTCGTGCGTTCGGTGCCCAGCACCCGGATGAACGTCGCCGGCATCCGGATGAACAGGCTATCGTCCTTCGGTCCGTCCTCGAGCATCAGCACGCGCTTGCCGGCCTTCACGAGCCTGTGCGCGACCGTACACCCCGACGAGCCTCCGCCGACGACAATATAGTCGTACGTCTCCATCCCGCTTCTTCTCCTTCGATTGGCGGCGGCAAGCACACCGCCGCCCGAAGGATCAGCTTAGCGAGGCGGCCACGCACGGGCTTGACCGTGGCGGACGCGCGGCTTGCCCGCCGCGGACGCGAGCGGAGAGGGTCAGCGGGAAGATAAAAGCGGGCGCGTATCCGTGGGGGTTTCGCCAAAACGCGCGCGATAACTGCGGCTGAAATGGGCGCTGTTGTTGAACCCCCAGCGGAAGGCGATTTCGCTGACCGTCAGGTGTTTCAGCGCGCGGTCGCGCAGATCGGCGCGGCAGCGTTCGAGCCGCCGCGCGAGGATGTAGCGGGTAATCGGCACGCCCTCGATGCCGAACACACGCGCGAGCTGGCGCGGCGAGAGGCGAAGCGCGCGGCTGACCGCATGACAGTCGAGATCCTCGTCGCCGAGATGGGCTTCGATAAAGGCCTTCGCGCGCCACAGCGTGTTGACCGTCGACTTCGTCAGCGAAGCGTCGCCGTCGTGAATGCGCAGCATCGACTGCACGAGTTCCAGCACGTTCGCGGCAATCTGTTCGCGCGCGGGCAACGGCTGATCGTGCCGTTGCCCGATCAGCCGGTAGATCTGCTGCGCGGCCCACGAATTCACGCCGTCGCCGCGATCGATCTTCACGAGACTCCGGTAGCGCCATGGCCCCACGTGCGCTTCGAACGTGTCGCGCGGCACGTCGATCACGGTCATCGCCATGTCGGCGGGAAAGCCGTGCCCGTATGGCACGGACGTGTCGTAGAGCACGATGTCGCCCGGAGCGTGCGTAACGCACTCGACGTCCTGGAACGTATACCCCTGCCCTTCGTTCATCAGGCAAATGAACACGGCGTCGCGCTGGTCGGCACGAATGTCGTGCGGCGTGCGGACGACCGCATGCCGGTTCGCGACGATATCGCAGGCCCGGAAGAGGCCCAGGTCGCGCTTGCACAGCGTGGCGTCGATCCCTTCCGACGATTTGCCGCTGCATTCGACGTTGATCAGCGCGCGGGCGACGTGGTCGACCCAAAGCCTGGCGCGCTCGTCGCCGTGAACCGCGTGCGTCGAAATCGTGACGATTTCATCGTTGATGGCCGACATGATTTTTTCCGGATGCCCGTCTGTGCGACGCAGTCTCCGGCACGCGCCAGAACGGCGTCAATCGGGAAAATACCCGGGCCGCCGCGCCGCCCGGGGCGGCGTGCCAGCGGGCAGACCACCGCGTCCGTTCTGGTCAAGCTCAACGTCCGTGCCAGTCAAGCGCTGCGTTCTTGTCTGCGGTAAATGGCGGCCTTTCTGGGACTTGATGGGTTTTTGATGGGTTTCCTTCCCGGCTCCACGTATACTCCCGGCCAGTATTGACCTATACTGCCCCCGGGTACCTCGACTCCACGACGTCATGCCACATTCCCCCGAAGAAAAGAAACGCGTCCTCACCCGCGTCCGCAAGGTTCGCGGGCAACTGGACGCGCTCGAGCGCGCGCTCGAAGAAGGCGCCGACTGCGGGCCCGTCCTGCAGCAACTGGCGGCTATCCGCGGCGCGATCAACGGGGTGATGGCCGGCGTGCTCGAAAGCCATCTGCGCGAGGAGTTCACGCAGGCCGCCGGGTCGGCGGAAGACGCTTCCGGATCGATCGACGATGTCGTGACCCTCGTTCGAACCTATTTGCGGTAATCGCCGGCGGGCTCCGCGCGTCGCGCCGTCGATCCAACACTTCGATTTATCATTTCAATAGGACTGCCATGAAATCACGTGCTGCCGTTGCATTCGGACCCGGCAAACCCCTGGAAATCGTCGAAATCGACGTCGAACCGCCGCGCAAGGGCGAGGTTCTCGTCAAGATCACCCATACCGGCGTGTGTCACACCGACGCCTTCACGCTGTCGGGCGACGATCCGGAAGGCCTCTTCCCCGCGGTGCTGGGCCACGAAGGCGCCGGCATCGTCGTCGAAGTGGGCGAAGGCGTGACGAGCGTGAAGCCGGGCGACCACGTCATTCCGCTCTACACCGCCGAATGCGGCGAGTGCCTCTTCTGCAAGAGCGGCAAGACCAACCTCTGCGTGGCCGTGCGCGCCACCCAGGGCAAGGGCGTGATGCCCGACGGCACCACCCGCTTCAGCTACAACGGACAGCCCGTCTACCATTACATGGGCTGCTCCACGTTCAGCGAATACACCGTGGTGGCCGAGGTTTCGCTTGCGAAGATCGACCCCCAGGCCAACCCCGAACAGGTCTGTCTGCTCGGCTGCGGCGTGACCACGGGCCTCGGCGCGGTGAAGAACACCGCGAAGGTGCAGGAAGGCGACACGGTGGCCGTATTCGGCCTTGGCGGCATCGGCCTCGCCGTCATTCAGGGCGCGAAGCTCGCCAAGGCCGGACGCATCATCGCCATCGACACCAATCCCGGCAAGTTCGACCTCGCGCGCGCCTTCGGCGCCACCGACTGCGTGAACCCGAAGGATCACGAAAAGCCCATTCAGCAAGTGATCGTCGAGATGACCGGCTGGGGCGTGGACCACAGCTTCGAGTGCATCGGCAACGTCAACGTCATGCGGGCCGCGCTCGAATGCGCGCATCGCGGCTGGGGCCAGTCGGTCGTGATCGGCGTGGCCGGAGCCGGCCAGGAAATCTCCACCCGCCCGTTCCAGCTCGTCACCGGCCGCCGGTGGCTCGGCACGGCCTTCGGCGGGGTCAAGGGCCGCTCGCAACTGCCGGGCATGGTGGAAGACGCGATGAGCGGCAAGATCCAGCTCGCCCCGTTCGTTACCCACACGAAGCCGCTCTCGGGCATCAACGAAGCCTTCGACCTGATGCACGAGGGCAAGTCGATCCGGACCGTCGTTCACTACTGAGCCAAGGACCCGATCCCCATGGAACGCATCGAGCGACACGCCAGCCACGGCGGCTATCAGGAAGTCTGGAAGCACGCCTCCTCCGCCCTCGGCTGCGAGATGAAGTTCGGCATCTATCTGCCCGAGCCCGCGTTGCGGGGCGAGAAGTGCCCCGTGCTGTACTGGCTCTCGGGCCTGACCTGCACGGAGCAGAACTTCATCACCAAGGCCGGGGCGCAGCGTTACGCGGCCGAACACGGCATCATCCTCGTCGCGCCCGATACGAGCCCGCGCGGCACCGACGTGGCGGACGATCCGGCTTACGACCTCGGCCAGGGTGCGGGTTTCTATGTCAACGCAACGGCAATGCCGTGGGTGCGGCATTTCCGGATGTTCGACTACGTGAGCGCGGAGTTGCCTGCGCTGATCGAGGCGGCGTTTCCGGCCAGCGAGGCGCGTTCGATCTTTGGGCACTCGATGGGCGGGCACGGCGCGCTGGTCGTGGCGCTGCGCAATCCGGGCCGCTACCGCAGCGTCTCCGCGTTCTCGCCGATCGTTGCGCCGAGTCAGGTGCCGTGGGGGCAAAAGGCGCTCGCCGCCTATCTCGGCGATGACCGCGCGGCCTGGATGCAGTACGATGCGACGGCGCTGGTCAGCACCGTCTCCGAGCGCCTGCCGATACTCGTGGATCAGGGCGAGGGCGACGAGTTTCTGGCCAACCAGTTGAAGCCGCAACTATTGCAGGCAGCCTGCGGCGCCGCTGGCTATCCGCTACAGTTGAGGCTCCAGGCAGGCTACGATCACAGCTACTATTTCATCGCCAGCTTCATGGGCGAGCACGTGGCTTTTCATGCCGGAGCGCTGCGCTAAGCGGCAAACCCCGTTTATTTCTGGAGACATGGGCATGACGTGGTCCCGCATCCGGCAGGACTATCTGGTACGGTTCTGGGCGCCATTGCCCGCCATTGTTACCGCGGGCGTGCTGTCCGCGTTCTATTTCGGCGTAACAGGCACCTTCTGGGCCGTCACCGGCGAGTTCACCCGCTGGGGCGGGCACATCCTGCAGGCCTTTGGCCTGCATCCCGAAGACTGGGGTTACTTCAAGGTCATAGGCCTGCACGGCGCCCCCTGGACCCGTATCGATGGGGTCATGGTGCTCGGCATGTTCGCCGGCAGTTTGTCCGCCGCTCTCTGGGCCAACAACGTCAAGCTGCGGCTGCCGCGCCGCAAGCGCCGCGTGGTTCAGGCGCTGGCCGGCGGCGCGATTGCCGGATTCGGCGCGCGGCTCGCCATGGGCTGCAATCTCGCCGCGTTTTTCACCGGCATTCCCCAGTTCTCGCTGCATGCGTGGCTGTTTGCGCTGTCCACCATCGTCGGGTCGTATTTCGGCACGCGCGTGGCGTTGCTGCCCTTCCTGCGCGCCAACGCGCGACTCGAACGCGTGACGCCCGGCCAGTCGGGCACCGGGCCCGTCGTCCGGTCGCCATGGCAATTCCGTATCGGCATCGCCGTGTTCGGCGCAGCGCTTGCCGCCGCGACCGGCCTTGCGTTCAATGCCCAGAAACTCGGTCTCGCAGCGGTATTCGGCATCGCATTCGGCGTTCTGATCGAACGCGCGCAAATCTGCTTCACGTCGGCGTTCCGCGACATGTGGATCACCGGCCGCACGGCCATGGCGCGTGCCATCGTGCTCGGCATGGCCGCCAGCACGATCGGGATCTTCAGCTACGTCCAGCTTGGCATCGCGCCCAAGATCTTCTGGGCGGGCCCGAATGCGATCCTCGGCGGCGTGCTGTTCGGCTTCGGCATTGTGGTTGCGGGCGGCTGCGAAACGGGCTGGATGTACCGCGCGATGGAAGGCCAGGTCCACTACTGGTGGGTCGGCATCGGCAACATCGCCGGCGCCACCCTGCTCGCCGCGCAGTGGGATCGCCTCGCTCCCATGCTCGCGCTCCGCTACCCGAAGGTCAATCTGCTGAATGCGTTCGGGCCCATGGGCGGCCTGATCGTCACCTATGCGGGCCTTGTCGTCGCTTTCTTCCTGCTGCTGTGGTGGGAAAAGACCTTCCTCGACCGCGCACGATCGCGCGCGGCAAGCCAGCCCCAGTCCGGGAGAGCCATCTGATGACGAACGACACCCCAACCGCCGATTTCCGGCTCGACCTGAGCGGCGAGCCTTGTCCCTATCCGGTCGTTGCGACGCTGGAAGCCATGCCGGGCCTGCAACCCGGCGAAGTACTCGAAGTGCTCAGCGATTGCCCGCAGTCGATCAACAGCATCCCTTCGGACGCCCAGCGCTACGGCTACCGCGTACTCAAGGTCGAACAGCGCGGGCCGACCATTCATTACTGGATTCAGCGTTAAGCATACCGACCGAATTCTCGGCAATCGAGAAAACCCCCGAAGGGGTTTGCGACCAATCCCGCTTTTACTTTTACTTCGTCTTGCGGAACGGCGCCCCCGAGTGCTCGCGCAGCTCGTTGAACACGATCTTCGGCCAGGCCTTCTGCGCGACCTCGATTTCGGAGACGTGCGAAGCCAGATAGGTGGGGGCGTTCGACGCGTCGTAGGCCATCCGCGCCTCGTAAGCATCGGTGAAGCGGCGCAGCTCGTTGGGATCGTCGCAGGTCACCCAGCGCGAGAGGCGATAGCGCGCGGGCATGATGCGCACGGCCACCTTGTACTCGGCCGACAGGCGGTGCGAAACCACTTCGAACTGCAGTTGCCCCACGGCGCCGAGAATCGTCGAACCGCCGTGCAGCGGACGGAACACCTGGATCGCGCCTTCCTCTCCAAGCTGCTTGAGCGCCTCGCCCAATTGCTTCGCGCGCATGGGATCCACCACTTCGATGGTCTGGAAGATTTCCGGCGCGAAGAACGGCAGGCCCGTGAACTGCAGATCTTCGCCTTCGGTGAGCGTATCGCCGAGGCTCAACGTACCGTGATTAGGAATGCCGATGATGTCGCCAGGGTAGGCCTCGGCCACGGTTTCGCGGCGCTGCGAGAGAAAGCTCACCACGTTGTTCGCCCGAAAGGTCTTGTTGTTGCGCGTGACCTTCAGTTGCATGCCGCGCTCGAAACGGCCCGAGCACACGCGGATGAACGCCACGCGGTCGCGGTGCGCGAGGTCCATGTTCGCCTGCACCTTGAACACCACGCCCGTGAATTTCGGCTCTTCCGGGTCCACCGGGCGCTGCACGGCCATACGCGCGGACGGCGGCGGCGCCAGATCGACGAGCGCGTCGAGAATTTCCTTCACGCCGAAGTTGTTGATCGCCGACCCGAACAGCACCGGCGACTGCTCGCCGGCGAGGAACGCGTCGCGGTCGAATTCGGGTGTCGCGCCGGTAATGAGTTCGACTTCTTCCTTGGTGCGCTTCCAGTGATAGCCGAAGCGCTTTTCGCCTTCCTCGTCGCCGATGCCCTGCAGCGTCTCCACCGCGCCGCCGAGCGATTGCTCGCCCGCGCGGAACACGCGCACCTGGTCGCGCTGAATGTCGTAGACGCCCTGAAACTCCTTGCCCATGCCGATAGGCCAGGTGAAGGGCACGGCCGAAACGCCGAGGTGCTGCTCGATCTCGTCGAGCAGGTCGAGCGGCTCGCGCACTTCGCGGTCGAGCTTGTTGATGAACGTGAGAATGGGCGTCTTGCGGCTGCGGCAGACTTCGAGCAGCTTGAGCGTTTGCGCTTCCACGCCGTTCGCGCCGTCGATCACCATGACGGCGGCATCCACCGCCGTGAGCACGCGGTACGTGTCTTCCGAGAAGTCCTCGTGGCCCGGCGTGTCGAGCAGGTTGATGACCGCGTCGCCGTACTCGAACTGCATGACCGAGCTCGCGACCGAAATGCCGCGCTGCTTTTCGATCTCCATCCAGTCGGAGGTCGCGAAGCGGCCGCTCTTCTTGCCCTTCACGGTACCGGCGATCTGGATCGCGCCCGAAAACAGCAGCAGCTTTTCGGTGAGCGTGGTCTTGCCCGCGTCCGGGTGAGAAATGACCGCGAACGTGCGGCGGCGTTTGAGTTCGGCAACTGACATCGGGCTGGGTATCACTGATGGAATTCGGGCAACCGGGCCGGACAGTTCCTCGGGTTGCGGCAAGGACGGCGGCGCGGGCGGCCGTCCGGGTCCTCGGGGCGTCCGGGTTCGCTAACCGGAAAGCGTCGGCGGGCGGGCCGGCATGCGGCGTCGCGGAAAATCGCACGACCGGTCCGAAACTCGGGACCCACGCCGGCGCAAAACGACGCCGGGGACGAATGATACACGGCATTGCGGCACACGGACGCAAAGTTCGAGTCGCCCGTGTGGACGGCACGGCGACATGCCGTGCATGACGAGACTCGCGGCAGGCGCGCCGTGCTGTGGGTGGTGAGATTTTACGGGAAGACCTGCGGGCCGTGGAGTGCGCCAGACGATAGCGCGATCGCCGGCACCTGGGGTCGAGGATGCCGCGACAGCGCGCGGCTCCAGCGTGCTACGGCGCCCAGGGTGAGCGCCGCGGGAATGCCGTGCGGGGTGAGCCTTTACGGGAGACCCGGCGCGGCGAGAGATAACAACAGCGTGAAAGAAGCTGCGGAACCCGGCGGCGCTTATTCCGCGATGAGGAACCGGTCGCGGTTCTTGCCGGCCAGCCATCCCGGCGCCCGACCGCGGCCGCTCCACGTTTCGCCCGTTTTCGGATTCATATAGCGGGCCGGCAGGGACTTTTTCTTCGGCGTGGCCCCGCGGCTGGAAAAGCCGAGTTCTTCCGGCGTGATCTCGTACTCGGCGATCATCGCCTTGATGTCGGCAATCGCCTGCGCAACTTCTTTTTCGCGGGCCGCGGCCACTTCCTTGTGAAGCTTTTCCAGTTGGGCGGTCAATTGCTTGTAGCTCGGCATAAAAAATAGTCTCCGGTTCAGTCGACAACCGTATTGTGACTGTTTTGGAGCCAGAGCGTGGCAAATTGCGTAATTTTTTTGAAAAACCCGCGCGACTTGCGCTATCGGGTGGTCTCCCCGCGCTCGCTTTCGCGTACACGATCCTCGAGTGCGCAGAGCGCTTCGTTTAGCCGCTTCACGCGCTGCGCCTGCGCCGGTACAAGATTCGCACTCGATACCATTTCAACGCGCCCGCGCCAATAAGAAAGCGGAATGCGATCTGCGCCGGAAAGTCTCGAAACAATACGTTCGAGATGCTCTATATCCTTTTCAAGTTGATGGTGATTCACTGCTGCCCCCGGTAATAACGACCTCTATTCAGAACGATCCATCGCCCGCATTGACGCAATTTCTGCTTTACCGCCCTCTTGCCGCAATAACCCGAATATCCCTTTCCCTCATTCTTTTGATAATGTCGGGCACGACAGGCAGAATTTTCACGACGTCCAAGGATAAGATTCAATCCGCCGATGTTCCGTTGCCTGCCGAACAGAAGCCTTGTGCCGCCTCCTTCACCCTGATGCCGTATTTGCTTCAAACCGGACCGAAGATTAACGGCGGCCATAACGCCTGTATATTCCTCATTTGTGGAAAAAATATGCACGGCGCATTTCCCGGCAGGGTGCCCGGTGTCCGCCTTGAGTAATGAGAAAGCCGTGGAACCCGACGAATCACAATATGACGGCCTGCTGCACGCCATTTACGAAGCAATCGATCATCCCGGCGCGTGGAAAGATTTTTGCGCGCGACTGCTGAAATCGACCGGCGCCGCATCGGTTCACATTTGCGCGTTCAACCGCCAGATGAAACTCTTTTCTTATGGCTCGGGATTTAACATTTCACAAATCGAGCCGTTGGAGCTGATCCCGCCGCTTTATCACGAGGACACCCGGCTGGAATGGCTGCGAACGTTTCCCGGCGCCCGATGGTTGCATTTCAGCGACACCGCAGCCACGCGACACACAGCCGGGCAGCCCGTGTTCGAGCCGCCGACACTGGCGGCCGGCCATCGTCAGGTGTCGATATGCAAGCTAATCGACAGCGACGCGCTGACCATCATGGTCGCCTGCCGGCGCGACGAGATACAGGGTCCGCTGCCGGCGAACGCGCGGGCCCTCCTCGAGCGGCTCACCGTGCATCTCACGCGCGTCGCGCGCCTCTGCGCGCAACGTTACGTGCTGAATGCCTCCGAACTCGCGCACCGCGCAACGCCGCCCGCGATGCTCGTGAACGCGAACGGCGAAGTCCTGCACAGCAACGAGCCCGCCTTGCGGCTATTGCGCGCGACCTCGCTCGTGAGCATGCGCTCGCGCCAACTGACGCTCGCGGCGCCCCATCAGGCGCGGCTGCAGGAGGACATCGCGATCAGCGAGGCGCGGCTGCGCGCTCGCGGCAGTGGCGCGCTGGCCGCAGCGGCGCGGTTTCGCGCGATCCGGATTGTTGCCGACGAGGCGGACGAGCGCGAAGAGCGTAGCGGGCTCCCGCTCGCGCCACCGGTGGCGAGCAGTCCCGAGGTGCTCTATGTGTTCTACAACGTGCTGACGGCCGGCGATGCCTGCGCCGCCGAGCCCGACGCCATTGCGGCGCTAACGTTCTATCACCCGCGCTCCGCGCCGCCCGTGGACCAGCAGGTGCTCGCGGCCGCCTTCGACCTCACGCCCGCCGAATGCCGCATCGCGCACCTGCTCGTGGAGGGTCTTACACAGAAGGAAATCGCGGCGCGCGTAGGCGTGCAGCACGACACGGTGCGCAAGCAGTTGCAGTCGGTATTCCAGAAGACCGCGACACGGCGCCAGCCGGACCTGCTGCGCCTGCTGCTGCATCTGCCGGCGCGGTCCGCGGAAAAAGGCTAGGGCCTTCGCACAACTTCATGCCACCCCGCGCCATCTCGCGTTACTTCGCGTTGCAGGCGAAGACGAGGTTGTAATTAGTGCCGTCGCTGGACGTATTGACGGTGTCGTAAGTACCGCCGCAACGCGCGCGGGCCTGCTGGGCACACGAATCGCGGTCGCCGGCGGCCGGACATTGCACCTGGATGGTCGGGCGGCCGTCCGAGAGGAACAGCGGCGGGCTGCTGCTGCACGCGGACAGTGCGGCGAGGACCACACAGGCGGTCGCCACGAAAGGCAGCCTGCGCATATCGGATAACAACGACGAACCTGGATGTTTCATGGTGAACCCCGATGGGCCTTCTGGTTTTTTCGACGATGGGATTGTGCCATGCCGCGAGAGCGCTGCGCGGGATACGGGGCGGATCGTCGAAGCGGATCAGGACCCTGGTCAATCGGGCCGCGCGAGCGTCCGGTAGGGGGGCGCGCCGCGCGGGTCGGCGGTGACGTGCACGAATACCTGCTCGACGTCGGGAATCGCTTCGAGGCGCCGCTGCAACGCGTCCCGGTCGAACGCGGCAGGCACGCAACCCTCCGCGTAGACGAAGCGCCGTTGCACCGTGATCCAGAGGCTCGTGCCGGTCAGCAAGACATCGCCCTGGAATTGCTGCCGGACGGCAGCGGCAATGTCGGCATCGTAGAGATAGGCGTTCGGCTTCGAGCACTGGTGGGCCAGCCAGCAACTCGTGCCGCGTTCGACGCGGTAATGAGCGTCGTCCTGAGCTTCGGCCTGCGTCATCAGCGGGCCGAGCGGCAGCGGGCAAGCGCTTACCCCATTCGAAAGCGCAAAGAACGGGTCGTTGTACCAGTTCTTGCGCGCAGCCTGCGGGTCCGGTGCGGTCTGTGCCTGGTCCTGCGCCTGCGCGGCAAGACCGATGGCGAGACAGACGAGAAGTGCGGCGGCCCGCGCCCCATGTGCGAACCGCCCGCCGCGCGAACCGTATGACGTTGCGAACCGGTTCATCGCCGCCTCCTTGGTCGCCGGCGCCTGCGCGCCGCTCAAGCCCCCAGGATAGGCCGCTACGGTCTCCAAAGCAAATCGTTCAGACAACCTGCGTCCGGGCGGTCAAATGCCCAATCCCTGCGCGAGTTCGGTATCGCTGAGCGCGATACCGTGGCGATGCTGCGCGATGTCGCGAACCGTCTCGATTTCCTGCTGCGTGCGTGCCGAATCCCAGCCGAGCGCATCCGCAGCGATCGCGGCCGTTTCGGCCAGTACGGAACCGGTCAGTTGGCCGGCGAGCGCGATCGTCGTGCGACGGAAGAGCAGATCCGCAAGATGCGCGACCATTTCGTATCGACACAGGTAGCGAATCTCCCGCACGGTGTAACCGGGCGCGCCGGTGAGCAGCTTGTCGTCGGACCCATCGTGCTTGCGCGAGCAAAATGCGGCAATTTCGGCTGCGGTCGAGCCGTAGCGCGACAGCAGCGTTTCGGCGCGCCCGGCCGAAATTCCGCAACGCGCGGCAAGTGCTGCGATCCAGTCGGCCCGCTCCGCTGCCGTGCGTGGAAAGCCGCGTCCCCCGCCAATCGCCTCCGCGTGGGTGCTGACGCGGCGAGACCGACCGAGGCGCCGGAGCGTGTCGTCGGCGACCGATTCGGCAAATCCCCGGAAGGTCGTCCATTTCCCGCCGACCAGCGAGAGCACGGGAATGCGCGTTTCGGGCAGGTGATCGACATGTACCACATGATCGCGGCTGACCTCGCCGGGGTCCGCCGCTTCGGACCAGGGCAACGGCCGCACGCCGCTGTAGCGGAACACGATGTTCGAAGCGGTCAGCGCGCAGCCGGGAAACACGGTCCTGAGCACGCCGAGCATGTACTCGGCCTCGCTGTCCTCGCAGCGCACCTGGTCGGGATCCTCCACGCGCAGATCGGTCGACCCCACGAGAAGCTTTCCCATGAAGGGATAGACAAGGCAGATCCGGCCGTCCTTCGAACCGAAATAGACCATGCGGCCGCGCAATTGCGCATGAAGTTCGGGCTGGTCCACGATCAGATGAGAGCCCTTGGTCCCGCCTATGTACCTGCGCTGAATGCCGAGCGACCGGTTCACGCTGTCGATCCAGGCGCCGCCGGCATTGATGACGACGTCCGGCATGACGGGAAAGCGCCGGTCCGAGACGAGATCGCGTAACCAGACCGTCTCCCCCTTCACCTGGTCGACCGTCACGTAATTCGCCGCGAGCGCGCCGTCGCCGGCGGTCATGCCGTCAGCGACGAGTTCGTAGTTGAGACGTTCGGCCTGGGTCACCTGGGCGTCGAAATAGGTGGCGGTGGCCTTGATGGTGGGATCGAGCGAGGGCAGCTCCCGCAGGGAACGCGCTCTCAGCGCGAGCCGGTGCCGCGGCATGCTGCGCTCGTGACGTCCGAGGAAATCGTAGAGGGTCAGGCCGAGCTTCGAAATGATCGCTCCGCGGTCGGCCAGCTTCGTCTGCATACCGAAGAATCGCAGCACGGAAGGGACGATGCCGCCAAAGAACGAATGGATCGGCAGCACGGTCTCCAGAGGCAGCACGAAGTGCGGCGCATTCCTTAGCAGCCGGTTGCGCTCCCGCGTGGATTCGGCAACGAGCCGCCATTCCCCTGTCTCGAGATACTTCAGGCCGCCGTGAATCAGCCGCGAGGGGGCCGAACTCGCGCCGGAGGCAAAGTCCCCCTTGTCGATCAGCAGACAATCGACCTGCTGCAACGACAAGTCGCGGAACACACCAGCGCCGTTGATGCCGCCGCCGACGATCAGCACGCCGACACGCGGTTGCCGTGCCAGCCTCTCCAGAGCGGATTCGCGCGTTCGCTGCATCATCGGCCGTCTCGCGAACCGTGCGCCACGGCGGCCCGGTCGAGCGCCGGCCATGACGGGCGCGTGCCTGAAATAAGCTGCATGTAGAGGTCGTACGCTTCGCTGAACTGGTTGTGACGGTCCCGATCCGGTTCGTGCGTCCGCCGGACCCGGCAGGCTTGCGCGCATGCCTGCGGCAAGGACGCATACACCCCCGTACTCACGCCCGCACAAAGCGCTGCGCCGAGCGCGCTGGCTTCCTGGCTTTCGGGAATATCGATCCGTATCCCCAGAATGTCGGCGAACAGTTGCGCGAGCATGGGGCTTGACGACCCGCCTCCCGTCAGGCCCGCCCGCTGCGCGGCAAAGGCGCTGGTCAGCGCTTCGACGTGGTAGCGGTGATTGAAAACGGTGCCTTCGAGCACGGCCCGCGCCAGATGGGCGCGACGATGCCAGCTTCGGATTCCGAAGAATGACGCGCTTGCGGACTCCTCGAACGGCGATCCGAACAGGAACGGATGAAACATGACGGAACTCGGTTCAGCAAATGCGGCCTGCAATTCGTCCTCTATCAAGTCGAACAGCGAGCCCCCCCGTTGCGCCGCCTGTTGCGCTTCGAGCGCGAAGCACTCCCGCAGAAACCAGTCGACATTGCTCGACGAGGCCGGAGAAATCGACATGTTCATCCACTGGCCGTCACGCGTGCCGTTGCGGCACGACCAGCGCGGATCCCATTGCGGACGATCGGAAAGGATCTCGTTGATGCTGAACGTCCCCGCCGTAATCGAGACGGTGCCCGGCTCCGTAATGCCCATTCCCACGGCACTCGACGTGACGTCGTGCAATCCGCACGCGACCGGCGTGCCCTCTTTCAGCCCGGTCTGCCGCGCGGCCTGCGCGGTGACGCGTCCTGCCGGCGCGGCGGACGGCACGATTTCCGGCAGCGCGCGGCCGAGGGGCGCCATACCGTAAAGCTCGAGGACCGCATTACCGTAGCGTTGCGTGCGGACCTCGGTGAAGGAGGAACTGGCTTCGGTGGGATCGGTCGCCGGCACGCCGGTCAGACAGAAACGCAGCCAGTCCTTGCAAAAGAACACATGCCCGATTCGCGCATACCGCTGCGGCTCGTTGAGCTCGATCCATTTGAGCAGGCTGACGGCGGCATACGGATAGGGACGCTGCCCGGTGAGTTCCAGCGCCTGTTGCAGCACGCCGGTGTCGCGCCATTGATCGCGGACCTCCGAGGCCCGGCTGTCGAGCGACAGGATTCCGGCGCCGAGCGGCGCCCCTTCGCGGTCGACGAGGTAAAGCCCGTCGCCGTGCCCCGTCACTCCGACAGCCGCAATGGCGTCCGCTGGAATCTTGCAGGATTCGAGCGCATCGCGAATCGCCGCGCCCGCCGCCGCCCAGGTCTCGTTCATGTCCCGCTCGACGTGGCGAGGACGCGGCTGCCGCTGCTCCACACGCCGCGACCCCACCGCCACGGTACGGCCCGCGGTGTCGAAGATAACGGCCTTGGTGGCGGTCGACCCGCTATCGAGGCCGAGCAGATACGTCTCCATCGTGTCTCCGGTACGCCCGTTCGGCAGCTGCGATCGGCTCCGTCACGACAAGGAGCCCCAACCGCCCACGCCTATCGGCGGTCTATCGGCGGTATTTCGAATCGACCGCGTTGATCGCCGTCACGTTGCCCGCGCTTCGGCCGTTCTCGTCGAAGGTCTGCGCGAGAAAGGCATCGGCAATGGCCTTGGCCACTTCGGGCCCGATCACGCGCGAGCCCATGGTGATGATCTGCGCGTTGTTCGAGAGCGCCGCGCGTTCCGCGGAATAGGTGTCGTGGCACAACGCCGCGCGAATCCCGCGCACCTTGTTGGCGGAAATACAAACGCCTATTCCCGTGCCGCAGATCAGGATAGCCCGGTCGTAAGCGCCGCGCACCACGTCCGACGCCACGCGGTCGGACAGATCCGCATAGAACTCCTGATTACCCTGGTCGTTTTCCGATACCTCGGAAACGTCGAACCGATCCTTGAGATATTCCGCCAGCACATGGGCGAGCCCGGCCCCCGCGCTGTCTCCGGCAATTGCAAGCTTCACGATGATCTCCTTCAGTTTTGGATGGCAACCGCGCGGCGACCTCAGAGCACCGCCCTGACCCGCGCGACAATATCCCGGTACCCGGCCACATCCCAGGCCGAGCGCCCGATGAACAATCCGTCGATATGCGCGCAGGCGGCCAGCCCGGCGCAGTTGTCCGGGTTGACCGAGCCGCCGTAAAGGCATGGCACGCGCCGGCCGAGCATGTCGTGCGCTGCCGCGATGATCTCGGCCTGGCGAGCGTCGGCATAGGCGGCGCTGGCCGGCACGCCGTGCTCGCCGATGGCCCAGACCGGCTCGTAGGCAAGCAGCAGCGGCGCCGCGCGAGAGTCGGCGCTCAATCGCGCCAACGCGCCGCGCACCTGGGCAGCCAGCACTTCAGTGGCGGCCCCGCTGTCGCGATCGGCCAGGGTTTCGCCGATGCAGATCAGCGGAGTCAGCCCGTGCCGCACCGCGGCTTCCACCTTGAGCCCAACCGTGTCGTCGGTCTCGCCGAAATGCTCGCGCCGCTCGGAGTGGCCGAGCTCGACCAGGTCCATGGCGCAATCCACCAGCATCGGCGCCGAAATCTCGCCGGTCCAGGCACCGCGATCGGCCCAGTGCATGTTCTGCGCGCCGACCTTCACGCTGGTCGGCGCGAGGATCGCCTTGACTTCGCGGATGGCGGTAAACGGCGGAATCACGAAGCGCTGCACGCGCGCGTCGGGGGTATCGTCGAGCAAGCCCTGAGCAAAGGCGCGCGCCTCGGCCAGGGTCTTGTTCATTTTCCAACTGGTGCCAATCCAGAAAGGGAAGTGGGTCATGATGAGGTCGTCAATCGGATGCGCAAACTCGTGCCGCTGCAAATCGGGCAGGGAGAGCGAGCCGGGTCGCCCCGGCGTCTCCCCGCCGTCACATCACTTCGCCAGGGTGAACGGCGCGATGAACTTACCCGCATTGGCCTTGGTGATAAGGATGCAGTCGAACAACTGCTTTTCGGCGCTCACGCCCGTCTTGCCCGTCTTCAGGAACTGGTCGGCCTCCTGCACGGCCTTGGCGGCAAACGTGGCGACCGGCTGCAGCACCGTGTACTGCAACTCGCCGGCCTTCACCGCGGCAACCGCGGCCGGCGAGCCGTCGAACCCGCCCACCTTCACCTGCGAGAGCTTGCCGGCCTGCTTGAGCGCGGCAATGGCGCCCAGCGCCATCTCGTCGTTGCCGCTGATCACGCCCATGACGTCGGGGTGCGCCTGCAGCAGGCTCTGCGTCGCGTTAAAGCCCTGGGTGCGATCCCAGTTGGCGACCTGCGATCCGACTTCCTTCAGGTCCGGATACTGGCTGAGCACCGAGCGGTAGCCGTTGGAACGCGTGGCCGCGTTGTTGTCGGACGGCGCGCCCAGCAGCTCCACATAGTTGCCCTTCGAACCAACGTCCTTCACCCACTGCTGGGCGCCCAGTGCCGCACCTTGCGCGTTGTTCGAAACGAGCTGCGCCTTGGCGATGCCCTCCTGGTTGATCTCGGCATTGACGAGGAAGACGGGGATATTGGCGGCGACGGCCTTCTTGACCGCGCCAATGGACCCGCTGGCATTCGCCGGATCGAGAATGATCGCAACCGACTTGTTGGTGATCGCGGTGTCGATCAACTGGCTCTCGGTATTGGTGTCGCCTTTCGACGCCGCGACGTTCGCGGTATAGCCGAGCTTTTGTGCCTCGGCCGCGGCGACCTTGCCTTCGGTCAGCCAGTAGGGGTTCGCGGGATCGTTGACGATGATGGTCATGAGCCCGTGGTTCTGCGCCTGGGCCTGCCCCGCAAACAGGGGCATGGCGACGGCGAGCGCAAGGAGCATCAAGGTATGTCTTTTGGTAATCATGGTAGTCGGTCTCTTTGTTCGGTTAGTGATGGCGTCTGGGTCTGACATGCTTCCCGCAAGCCGGCGGCGCAGTTCGAGCCTTGCCGACGCCCTACGCGGAAGTGGGTTGGCTGCCGGTCGGCGCGGGGCGCTTGACGCGGCGGCGATACTGAATGGCATTGAGCAGCACCGCGAGCACGATGACGGCCCCGGTGAAAACGGTCTGCCAATACGAGGAAATGCCGATGATGACGAGGCCATCGGAAAGAAAGCCGATCACGAAGGCCCCGAGCAGGGTGCCGCGAATATTGCCGGTGCCGCCCGTCAGCCGCGCACCGCCGATGACCACGGCGGCGATGGCCGTCAGTTCATAGGTTGTGCCAGCCGTCGGACCGGCGGAAGTGAGCTGCGACGACAGGATCAAGCCGGCGATGGCCGCGCAAACGCCCGAGAGCATGTAAACGCTGATCTGCACTTTCTTCACCGGCACACCGGAAAGCTCGGCGGCGCGCTCGTTGCCGCCCGAAGCGTAGAGCCAGCGGCCGAACGGCGTGCGGCTCAAGAGGATGCCGCCGAGCAGCGCGATGACCACCAGAATCAGCACGCCAACGGGAATGTTGAACAGGCGATCGAAGCCGAGCCAGTTGAATCCCGTGTTGCCCAGGTCCGCACGGCCGCCGAGATTGTTGTAGGTCAGGCCGTTGGTCATCAGGAGTGCCAGGCCACGCACGACGTACATCACCCCGAGCGTGGCGACGAAAGCCGGCACCTTGAACCGCGCGATGAGCACACCGTTGACGAGGCCGATGAATGCGCCGAGCAGGCAGCACAGCACCACGACCACCCAGACCGCCGGGTACAGCACAGCGCCGAACAGGTTCAGCGTCACGCCCTGCATGAGGAATCCGGCCACCACGCCGGACAAGCCGAGCGTCGAACCCACCGACAGATCGATGCCGCCGTTGATGATCACGAGCAGCATGCCGATCGCGAGAATGCCGTAGATGGCCACGTGCGAGGCCATCGTCAGGAAGTTCTCGAGCGAGAAATAGTTCGGCGAAAGCGACGAGAAGAGGACGACGATCGCGATCAGCGCGAAGAAGGCTCGTCCCTCCAGCAGCATCTTGCCGATATCGAATCCGGAGCCGAAGCGGCTCGCGTGGGTCGTTGAATGGGAAGGCTTGGCGGCGTCGTTCACGTTCAAATCTCCATACATCTCGACGATCAGATCGCCACGGCTTCGCCGGAGGCGGCCATGATCTGGTCTTTGGTGGCATCGGTGCCGAACTCCGCGGAAATCCGGCCCCGCCGCATGACGACAATGCGATGCGCGATGCTCAGGCATTCGGCAACTTCCGATGTGGAAAACAGCACGGCAAGGCCCTGCGCGGCGCTCTCGGCAAGCAGGCGAAAGACTTCGGCCTTCGCGCCGATATCGATGCCGCGGCTGGGCTCGTCGAGCAAAATGACTTTGGGCCGCGTGGCCAGCATCTTCCCGATCACGACCTTTTGCTGATTGCCGCCCGACAAGGAGCCGATCACCGCCCCCGGTCCCGAGGTCTTGACGCGCACGTTGCGAATCGACTGGCCGACGAGTTCGTGCTCGCGGAAAGAGGAAAGCAACAGCCCCCGTACGAAGCTGCGGATGCTCGCGAGCGAAAGATTGGTGCCAACGGTCATGGTCTGGACAAGACCGTCGCGCTGACGATCCTCCGGCACCAGCACGAGGCCCCGGGCAATGCGCCCGGCGATGCTCAGCGAGGCAAGGTCCTCGCCTTCGAGCAGGACCTTGCCGCCGGTGGTCGGATGGCGGCCGGCGACGGCTTCGAGCAATTCCGTGCGCCCCGCCCCCATCAGTCCGTAAATGCAGACGATCTCGCCCGCGCGCACCCGCAGCGACAGGTGATCGACTACGGAGATGCCGGCTCCGGACGGGTCGGCAACGCTCACGTCTTCGATCGCGAGCGCGACCTCGCCAAACGCATAGCCCGTGGGCGGCGAGCCGAGATCGAAGTTCTCGCCCACCATGTTGCGCACGATCCAGCCCAGATCGATCTCGCTCGCTTCGGCCGTCGCGGTAATCCTGCCGTCGCGCAGCACCACGGCGTAGTCGGTGATCTGCAGCGCCTCTTCGAGGTGATGCGAGATGTAGACGATCGACACGCCGCGGCTCGTCAGGTCGCGGATCACCTTGAACAGCACTTCCACCTCGGAAGCGCTCAGCGCCGAAGTCGGCTCGTCCATGATGAGGATGCGCGAGTCGATCGAAAGCGCCCGGGCAATTTCGACCACCTGCTGCTGGCCCAGCCGCAGGTCCTGAACGAGGGTCAGCGGGTCGATCTGCTCCTCGTCGAGGGAAACCATGAGATCCCTCGTTTGCCGCGCTTCCTCGGCAAAATTGACGCCCATGGCGGCGCGCAGTTCGCGGCCCATGAAGATGTTGTCGCGCACGCTCAGATTGGGCGCGAGGCTCAGCTCCTGGTGGATGATCGAGATGCCGTGGTCGCGCGCGTCGTTCGCCGACGAAAAGGCGATGCGTTCTCCGTCGAGTTCGATATGCCCCGACGTCGGCGTCTCCACGCCGGCCAGGATCTTCATCAGCGTCGATTTGCCCGCGCCGTTCTCGCCGAACAGGGTGGTCACCTTGCCGCGCCGGATGTCGAAGTTCACGCCTTTCAGCGCGTGCACGCCGCCGTACGACTTGACGATGTCGCGTGCCGACAGCACCACGTCGTCCGGAATGGATTGCAGCGGGAGCGCGCTCATCATTTCACTTCCAGCTTGACCGGCGTGACGAGCCAGCCGTTCGGATTGATCAACTGGAATACGCCGACGACCGAAACGGTCTTGCCCGTCAACTTGCTGGTGTCGACTTTCGACAGGACCTCTTTTTTCATCTCCGCGTTGATCGCGTATCCCGCGTTCTGGTAGTCGATCTGGTTCGTGAACTGCTCGAAGCTGATGGTGCCCGTAGCGTCGCGCAGATCGGTGCCGTTGATCGCCGGACCGGTCTGCACCCGGATGGTCACGGCATCGGGCAAACCCGGCACCTTGACGTAATAGACGCCGTCGTCGTCCTTGCCGGCCACGCCCGTAAAGCTGACCGACATTTCGGGGCCGATTCCGCCGCCCGCCACGCCGTACTGCTTGCCGGCCGCGTCCGCGTCGCTCGCAATGGCCGCGGCCAGCGTCGCAGCGCTGACTGCGCGCTTCTCGATCGCGGCCTGCGTTTTCGGAAACTGCGTCGCACCATAGGCCGCCGGATCGAAGGTCTTGACCTGCGTATCCGAGTCGGACCCGATCTTCACGACCTTCGTGCTCAGCGCCATCGCCGCAATCAGAATCAGCGCCAGCACGGCCGCGACCGCTGTCCAGGCGCTGCGTCTCGCGCGGCGCTTCATCGGCGGGGTGAATGTGCTCATAGTCAAGACTCCTCTATTCCTTAATGCCTGGCAGGCCGGATGAAGAAACCGGATCCGCCCGCATCGACCAGTCTTCGGCGATCACGTGGAGCACCATCGCGGCGGAGGCCGCACCCGCATCCACATGCCCGACGCTACGCAAGCCGAGACGCGACGCCCGCCCTTTGGTCGCCGTCATCGACCTCGTCGACTCCGCCCCAGCCGCCGCCGCGTCGCGCATGCGCTGCATGAGTCCGGACAGCGGCAGATCCCCGGCCATGCCCTGCTGCACCGCGGACGCAGCCGGCGCCCACACGTCCACCATCGTCTTTTCGCCCGGTTCGGCCTTGCCGCGCGCGCGGATGCCTTCGGCCATCGCCACGATCAGCGTCGGCGCTTCGGCCAGCGGCATGGCCGTGCGCGCGCCCGCGGCGCTCGCGGCCCGCATGAACGCGGTGGCATAGAGCGGCCCCGTCGAGGCGCCCACCGCATTCAGGAACCCCTTGGCCGCCGCGTTGAATTGCCCGGCGAGCGTGGCCTGCGCGGGCAACGCGTCGATCGCCGTGGACGCGGCGGCAAAACCCTGCGCCATCGCGATGCCGTGGTCCGCGTCGCCGATCGCGCCGTCGAGGCGGCATAGCTCGTCCCGTGCGGCCTCCATGGTTCCGGCCAGCTTCCGGAACAGCCGTGCGACGTCTTCGGTCGTCAGCGCGAACATTGCCCGGCCTCCGTCTGGAACATGGCGCACGCGCAGGGGTGGTCGAGCAGACCCTGCAATTCTTCGTCGAGATGCATCAAGGTGATCGACGCCCCGGCCATTTCGAGCGACGTGCACAGCGGCCCCACCAGCGTGCGATGCACGGTCAGTTCCGCCTCGGCCAGCCGTTGCGCCACGCGACGATTGAGGATGTACAGCTCCATGAGCGGCGTCGCGCCCAGCGAATTCACCAGCACCGCCACGCGATCGCCCCGCGCCGCGCCCATCTCGGCGAGGAGCGCGTCCATGATCTCGTCGACCACGGCGTCGGCCGGACGCAGCGGTTCCCGGCGCATGCCCGGCTCGCCGTGGATGCCCATGCCGACCTCCATCTCGCCCGCCGCGATCTCGAAGTTCGCGCGCCGTGTCTGCGGCAGCGAACAGGGGGCGAGCGCCACGCCCAAAGTGAAGGTCCGGTCGTTGGCGCGGCGCGCCACCCGCTCCACCTCCGCCAGCGGCATCATCAGGTCGGCCGCCGCTCCCGCCGCCTTGAAAATGAACACGTTGCCTGCCACGCCGCGCCGTTCTTGCCGCCGGTCGCGGGGCGCGGAAGCAATGTCGTCGGTCGTCAGCACCGTGCGCGCCTCGACGCCTTCCAGCCCGAGCAGTTCGGTGGCCATGTCGAAATTCATCACGTCGCCGGCATAGTTGCCGTACAGGAACAGCACGCCGGCGCCGCCGTGCGCGGCCAGCGCCGCATCGACGGCCGGCTGCGGCGGGGGCGACGCGAAGACATTGCCCACCGCCGCCGCGTCGGCCAATCCCTTGCCGACAAAGCCGAGAAACGTCGGCTCGTGTCCCGACCCGCCGCCTATCACGACCGCCACCTTGCCGGGGCGCGGTCCATGGCGCGCCACGACGGCGCGCGGCGCACGCTCGTCTCGCCGCAGCAGGTCGCCGTGCGCGGCCATCACACCGTCCAGCATCTCGTCGACAGCGGCGTCGCCGTCGTTGATCAGTTTCTGTGTCATTGCGCCGTGCATCGCAGTCAGGTCCCGTCAAATGTGCAGATCGGCAACGCCGGTGTCGAAATGCGGAGCCCAGAACGCCACCGATTCGGCAAGCTGGGCGACAACCTGGCGATCGGTCGGCTCGCGTTCCTTGAACGACAGCTCCAGGCAAATTTCGTTATCCTTACCGCCACCCGCGTGAAGCGCGCTCATGAGCGGCTCCGGCTGTATTCGGCCGCGTGCGTTGTACTCGGCCGTAAAGGGTCGGTGGCCGCCCTTGTCCATCAGCGACTGCTTGATGTGGATGATCGGCGAGACCCGCGGCACCGCGCGCGCCCAGGCATAGGGATCGTAGTCGTCGGCGTTGGCGCTCGTGATATCCCCGTGATCGATGTCGGCCATCATCCACATGGGCACCGCCATCCTGGCGGCACTGAGCCGCTCCTGCAGCGCCATACAGGCGGCAATCGTCTCGCCGAACTCGCGTCCGATCGACATGGGCTCCCAGAATACGAACGCGAGGCCGGCGCTCTTTGCGTGCTCCGCCACTTCGGCCCAGCAGTCAATGGCGGTCCGGATCAGGGCCTCGCGCCGGGCGGCGTCGTCGTAGTCGCGGTAGGTGAAGATCGCGAACTGGGTGCCGATCGCGTTGCCGCCGAGATCGGCGACGATATCGGCAAAGGTCTTGAACCAGTCGACGTAGTAGCGCCGCACGTCGGCGTCCGGATGGCCGAAGTGGTTGAGCCGCCCGTAAGGTCCGGTCATGCCCGACGTGATACGCACGCCGGTTCGCGTCATCGCCGCGCGCATCTGGCGCACGAGGCGCCGGTTGACGGAGGCAGGCCACGACGGATTGATGAACTCGTGCGTGAGCTGCACGTCGCGGATCTTCATGCCGTGCGCGATGGTGTCGATGAGGTCGTCGGCTTGCGCGAAGCGATTGACGAGCGGGTTGGTGTTGAGTGAAAGCGTGAAAGCCATGTTCGTTCCGTGGAGTGGTGGGATCGATCGCGTCCCGGCTCAGGCGGACATCGCCGCCAGGCGGCCATCGAACCAGACGTCGAACGCAGCCATTTGCCCGGCGCTCATGTGCAGCCCGTGCTTGGTACGCCGCGTCAGAATGTCGGGCACCGTCTCGGCCCACTCGTGCGCCATCAGATAACGGGCCTCGGCCTCGTAGAAGTTCGGCCCGAATTTCCGGCCGAGTCCTGCCAGCGAGGTCGCGGAACCGATCACCTGCGCGGTGCGCGTTCCGTAGGTCCGCACGTAGTAGCGCGCCAGTTCCTCCGGCAGCCAGGGATAGTCGCGCTGCAGACGTTCGGTGAACTTCGGCACGTCGCCGCCCTCGATGTCCCCGCCGGGCAGGGGCGCGGTGGCCGTCCAGTCGCGCCCCATCCGCGGGAACGTCGGCTGCAGATGCTGCAGCGCCTGCTCGGCCAGCTTGCGGAAGGTGGTGATCTTGCCGCCGAAGACGTTGAGCAGCGGCGCGCCGCCATTGGCGTCGAGGTCGAACGCATAGTCGCGCGTCACCGCCGAGGGGTTGCCGTTGCCGTCGTCGTAAAGCGGCCGCACGCCCGCGAAGGTCTGCACCACGTCCTCGCGCCGCGGCGGCGCCTTGAAGTACCGGCTCACGGCGGCCAGCAGGTATTCCACTTCCGCTTCGTCGATCGACACGCTTTCCGGCGCACCGTCCCAGGGAACGTCGGTGGTGCCGATGAGCGCCATATCCCCTTCATAAGGATTAATGAAGATCACCCGCTTGTCGCGGTTCTGAACCAGCCAGGCGTGCGTACCCTCCCAGAACTTGTGGGTGATGATATGGCTGCCCTTCACGAGCCGCACCTTGCGCGTCGAGTGGCCGTCCGTCACGCGCCCGACGACGTCGGCGACCCAGGGGCCGGCCGCATTGACCAGCGCCCGCGCGGTGACCACGCGAGTCGCGCCGTCACGGGTGTCGCGCAGTTCCACGCGCCACGCACCGCCTTCGCGCCGGGCCGAAACGAACGCGGTCCGCGTGAGCACCCGGGCGCCGCGCTGCGCGGCATCCACGGCGTTGAGCACCACGAGGCGCGCGTCGTCGACCCAGCAGTCGGAATATTCGAAGCCCCTGCGGTACTGATCCTTGACCGGCTGACCTTCGACGCCATGGCGCAAATCCAGCGTGCGCGTTCCCGGCAGCTTCTCGCGCCCGCCCAGGTGATCGTATAAGAACAGTCCCAGTCGCACGAGCCAGGCCGGACGGTCATCGGGGCTGTGCGGCAGGACGAAGCGCATCGGCCAGATGATGTGCGGCGCAGCGTTAAGCAGTACTTCGCGCTCGATCAAGGCCTCGCGCACGAGCCGGAACTCGTAATACTCAAGGTAGCGCAGGCCGCCGTGCACGAGCTTGCCCGAGCGCGACGAGGTGCCTTGGGCGAGATCGTCCTTTTCGCACAGGATGACCGAGAGTCCGCGGCCCGCGGCATCGCGCGCGATGCCTGCGCCATTGACGCCGCCGCCGATGACGAGCAGATCCACGGTCGCGTTGTCGCTCATTGCACCACCCCCGGTTCGGCTTGCACGCCGGCATGAAGCGCTTCGGACTGAAGGCTCGCCTTCGTCTCCCCGGCCATGGCCTCCCATACCGGCTCAAGTGCATGTCGCGCCCCGCGGTAGGCGGGAAAGCGCTGCGCGTAGGTGCGCACCAGATCCGGGTCCGGCGCCTCGGCCTGCCCCAGCAGCGGCGCGACCCACTCGGCAATGCAGGCGTGCATGTCGGGGTAGACGCCCAGCGCAACCGCGGCCATCATCGCCGCCCCGGCCGCGCCGGCTTCTTCGCGCGCGGAAATCCGCACCGGGGCCCCAACCACCGCGGCCAGCACCGCGCGCAAGGCGCGCGAGCGCGTCGCCCCGCCGGTGAGCCGCAAGTCCGCCGGCATCGCGCCGCCCATGGCCGCATAGCAGTCGCGCGTGGCCATGCCCAGCCCCTCGACCACGGCGCGCAGCAGGTCCGGAAAGCGGATTTCATTGGTGAGTCCTATGAAATCCGCTCGCGCGTTGGCGTTGATGAACGGTCCGCGCTCGCCCCCTTCCGAAATGTACGGATGGTAAAGCAGCGCACCCGGCCGGCCGCGCTGCAGCCATCCGTCGATGTAGTTCACCCGGTCGCCCGGCGACAGCGTGGGGCCGAACTCCGCAAGCAGGTCGCATGCCAGGTTCAGGATCCAGTCGATATTGAGCGTCGCGGAAAGGTTCGACTGCACTTGCGCCGACATGCCCGGCATGGGCAGCGCGATGACATAGCCCGTGCCTTCGGCGTTCAGATGTACGTCGGCGTTACGCATCGCACGCATATGCATGCCGGTCGACCCGATGATCGAGCAGCTCGCCCCGGCGGCGTCGGCGGTATGGATGCCGGCGCCCAGCGCCGTGAGCACGATGTCGACGAAGCCGAGGCACACCGGCGTACCGGCCAGCAGACCCGTTGCTTTCGCGGCCTCGGGCGAAAGTTCATGGGTGACCTCGGTGCCGTCAAGAATCTCGGGCAGCAGCGCGCGGTGCGCCGTCAGTTCGAGTGCCTCGATCACGGCGTCGTCATACGTGCGGGTGCGGAAGTTGCCGAAGGTGAAGCTCGCCTCCGAGGGATCCGTTGCGCGGACCCCGGTGAGCTTCAGATACAGCCAGTCCTTGCAATGCAGCGCGACTTCGGTGCGGTCCAGTACTTCGGGCAGCGTCGCCGCCATATGCGCGAGCTGCGCGCCCTGGCCGCATGCCGCAAGCCCGGTGCCGGTCGCCTCGAAGCGGGCGCGGCTGGCCGGCTTGCCCTGCAGCCGCCGCACCGTGCCTGCGGCGCGCGCGTCGAGCCAGAGCCAGGCATCGCTCGCGGGCTCGTTGCCCGCGCCGACGAGCCAGGTGCCGTCGCCCTGCCCCGTGACCGCCACCGCCCGGGTGCGCTGCGCGAGACCCTCCACCCGGGTGCCGAGATCGCGCAGTGTGCGCGCGCAGTCTGCCCAGGTCTGGTTCAGGGACTGAAAGGCCGCGCCATCGGCCCTCGTCGCGTAGCGATTGGGGGTCGACGCCACGGCGATCTGCCGCCCGCTCAAATCGAAGGCCACCGCCTTGATGACCGAGGTGCCGGCGTCGATGCCGATCAGGAGATCGTGTCCGGGGCTTGCCATCGCGCTCACTCCACCGCTTGCGGCTCGTCGCGCAGCGCGAGCGCCGTGGCCTCGTCCGTCACGAGTCCGCTCAGGAGGCGGCTGTGCAGAACGGCGCGGATGGCGTCGACCTTTTCGGCGCCGCCGGCGATCGCCACGATGCGGCGCCCCGCCAGATCGGCCAGCGCGGGCGCAACCGTGCGCGCGGCCAACGAAGTCTGGACGGGCTTGCCGGCGTGATCGAAAAAGTGTCCAAGCAGTTCGCCCCGGCCACCTAGTTCGCTTACCTCACGAATTTCCTGCGGCTCGATCATCTGCGAGGCAACAAGCGTCGCGTCAGGATGGGCGCTGCCGATCCCGACGATCATCAGGTCCGCGTGCGCCGCGAGGTCGAATACTTCGCGCACGCCGCGCTGCGAGAGCAGCACCTCCCGGTCTTCGGCGGTATTGGCGAAAAACGGCAGCGGCAGCACGTAAGACACCGCGCCCGTTTTCTCCGCCAGCCGGTAGATCACGTCGTACGGATTCGCCGCATAGTCTCGTGTCACGCCGCCCTCGAGCGACACGAAGCGCACGTTGCCCGCGTCCATGCGCGGCATCTCGGCAACGGCGGCCGCCAGCGTCCGGCCGTGCCCGATGCCGATCACGCCGCCCTGGCACGCCGCGATCTCGCGTTGCAGAAACTGGGCCCCGGCAATGCCCAGGGCACGCAGGGGCAGGCCCACCTCGTGCAGGTCCGGCACCACCTCGCAATAGGCAAGCCCATGGCGCTCGGCAAGCTCCGTTTCCAGCACCACGCATTCCGCGATCTCGCCATCGATCGTGACCTTCACGGCGCCGCTCTGATTGGCGCGCATGATCAGCCGATGCGCCTTGACGTTGCTCACCCCAAGGCGCGCGGCCACATCGGCCTGCGTCTGCCCTGCCGCGTAATGCAACCAGGCGGCCCTGATGGCGAGACTGTCCTCGGGATCAGGTCTGCCGGCGGATTTCGTCATGTCCTCTCCAGTGCAAAAGCAGGAAATGAAATTTTTTTCACTCGCTGCATTTTTTTTCGTTGAGGCCAATATACGCGGCAAATCTTCGTCTGCCATCCGACAGAACCCTTAGTGGATATCCCTATGCTTTGACTGAGCGGCCTTGCCGAGAAATAAGTGTCGGATTCTTTTTGCGACGGAACGTCAAAGCGCTCGACCCGTTCCCGCCCCGCTCCATCGGGCGCGAGGACACAGCCCACACGCCCGCGGTGGCATAGTCCATGGGCCGGGTTTCAATGGCCACCGCCTGCTTTAGAACGCGATCGTCGTCCTCAAGCCGACAATCGCCTCGTCGCCAACGCGCTGCGACGGGTTATCCGGATTCGGGATGCCGCCCGCCGGACGGAACGCGTACTGGAAGTCGGCCTGAAGCTGCCACCACGGCGCGACCTGATACTGATAGGTCGCTTCAAGTACCGTCTCCGCGCTGCGCGACGGATAACCCGGCGTGTAGGTCCCCTGCGCGCTCGCCAGATCCTGCGCATGCGAGCCGATATGCGCATAGCCCACGGCCAGCCCCACCACGTCGTTGTCGCGGCCCTTGAACGGCGCCTTGAGCGTCACGCCCGCGTTCACGCCCAGATCGACGACGTTGCGGTCGCCCGGCGCGCCCATGATGCGCGCGAACACGCCCACCGACTGCGGGCTGTCCGCGCTGGGGCGCCAGACCATCTGGTCGGCGACGGCATAGATGCTGTAGTCGCCGCCGTGCGTCGCGGGCGCGCCCGTAGTGGCCGGGTTGGCGAGCGAGAGGCCGGTGTTGTCGTAGCCCGGATCGGCGAAGCGGTTGCTGTCGTACCAGAAGCCCAGCTTGTAAGTACCCGGCAGTCCTGAATATTTCGGATCATTCGGATTGGACGACGGCGGGTTGATCGCATACTGCACCTCGCCGATCACGAGCGCGCCGTTATGCAGATTGAACGTCGTGCCGCTGGCGTTGAGCTTCTGCGGGTCGCCCACGCCAGGCGCGGGGTTGCCGTCGAACACGCCGCCCAGCACCGTGATGGCGTCGGTGGGCGTTGCGCGCACGCGCACGCCGAGCGACGACAGCGGATACGCCGGGCCGCCCCCGGGCAGATCGACGGACGGCAGCGCCGACCAGCCGAACGTCGCGTTCATGAAAGTGCCCGCGTACTGGCTGACCATGAACTCCTGGTCGAGACTCTGCTGGCCGACCTTCACGTCGACCTTGCCGCCCGGCAGCGACTGCTGGTACCAGAGTTCCCAGAGGCGCGTGCCCGCATCGGCCTCGACACCCGTGGCGAGTTGCAGGGTCTGCAGATTGCGTTCGCTCAGGTCGGTGCCGTGAATCTGCAGCGCGGACACGTTGAAGATCCCGCCCGGCAGGCCGAACGCCTTCTGCGTGTCGACCCCGAGGCCGAACTGCGTGACGCCGTCGTACGCGCCGCCGCGGTGCGTGCCGCCGGAGAGATTGGCCATGTACTCGCTCGTTTCCTGCAGACCGAAGGTCACGCCGTAGTTGCCCATCCACGAGCGCAGGCCGCTCATGTCGCCGAAGAGGTTCGAGCGCGCCCACAGACCCGTGGGCGCAGCGTTCGACGGATCCTCGGGTGCAGCGGTGGCTGCGGGTGGCTGGGCCGGCGAACCGGCTGCTGCAGGTGCGGGTTGCGTTTCGCCGGACGATTGTGCGAACGCGGCGGGTGCGATGGCGAAAGCGAGCAGCGCGGCGAGCGAGAGCGGCGTGCCGGTCGTGAGCAGGCGAGTTTTAAGGTTGTTCTTCATGGCAAATCGAGCGACGTCGAGCCCGAACGCATCGGGCGACGAATGAATACGCGACGGCCCCTCGCAAGCGGCGTTGCGAAAGACGATCGAAACAGAGGGAGCGTGCTGCAGGCGGACAGGCTTCTGGCCTGTCACGAAGGAAGCGCGCTAACCCGACTCAGCGAGTTAGCGGCGAAAGGAGCGGTGCTTGAGGGACCGCTTTGCGGGACCCCCGAGCGCCCTTTGCGGCTATCTCGCGAACATATCGCCGGCGCAAGCCGGCATCGGACTTCCACTACTGGAGCATGTGTCCACGAGAGACTCCTTTCTTTGAGACGGGCGCATTGTATTCGCCACTTCCACCAAACCGCAAGTAAAAAAAGCATCGAATGAAATCGCAGTGCGAAATATCCGGCAGGCATTCCGTGAGCAGCCGGAAAGGCCAGCCACGCGGCGCCATGGCGAATGCATCCGGTTCGCATTCAGCGCGCGCGGCGCGGCTTGCCATGCTTTCTGAACGGCTTCATTGTCGGGCGGATGAAAGACTAAATCCCGTCATTGCGTACCGTATTGCCGCCATAAAAAATACCTTGGCTCTGCTTAGGGAAACGTGTTGACTTGTGCTTTCTCCGTCACTAGAATCCGCCCATCTTCACAACCGGGGCCCACGCCGTGGACTCTTGCAGTAGTCGATCTTCGATCTGTTTTTCTGCCTGACCGGCCAGACGTCCGCGCCCTTCTTTACGCCGCCGTCCCGCCATCATCAGGCAGACGGTGCGCGCCATCGCTTCACCCCCCGTGCACCTTTTGAATTAGCGCCATCCGGACGCCGGGTTCGTGCGCACACGCCTTTCGCGTGCTGCCTGCGCGCCCCGCTCCGCTGGCGTCGTGTCGCGAGCCGCCGCTCGCGGCCGCGTTCGCTCGCGCCCGCCGTTTCTGTTCGCAAAACGGGCGCGTGGTTCAACACGCGCGTTGCCAACGCGCGGCCAACCGGAAAAGGAGCCGTAATGCCCGACAGTGACAGTCATCCCTTATGCCGCTTACCTCACATTCAACTGGGGAAAGCAGGCGGACGGCTGCCGCGCCCATGATGCGCGGGTGATCCGTGTCCGCCGGCTTTCCGCGATTTACGCGTCGAACCCGGCGCACGGAGCACTCACATGCATTTCGCCCTCCTTCTTTCGAATCTGCCGCACATGGAAGAGTCGCGCAGCCACTACGCCAGCTTTCTTTCGTGGCAGCCACGCACGGCGTCCTCTCGCTTCGGTGCGTTCTGGCAACGCGTGAAGGCATTCGCCTCCTGATTCCGCACGCCCCTCCGCCATACGCAAACCGGTGCTGTACGTGAATCAGGAAATGGTGCTGCGCCTCGGCGCCGTGACCGGCGTGGGCCACGCGCGGCTCATCTTCGAGCGCTTCGGCAAATTCTGGGGCGCTTTCAGCGTGATCGACCTGTTTCTGCTCAACGCGCTCACCATCGTGACCGAGTTCATCGGCATCACCTTCGTGCTGGACTTCTTCGGCGTTTCGAAGGTGGCGGGCGTGTGCATCGCCGCCGCGCTCGCCATGGCTGCGGTCAGCACCGGCAACTTCCGGCGCTTCGAACGCTTCGCCGTGGGCCTGTGCCTCCTGAGCCTGCTGCTCGTGCCCGTACTGGTGACGATTCACCCGCCGGTCGGCCAGATGGCGCGCGACATGTGGCGCATGCCGCCGCTCGACGAATTGCCGGCGCCGAACCTCACGCTCAGCAAGCGTGTATGGATGGGCGTGCTGCGCGGCTATCTGTTGATTGCGGTCGCGCTCGTCGTGGTGAAGGTCGTGCAGATGACCTTGCTGAAGTAAGCGCAAGCGGGCGCGCTCATGCGTATGCCCGCAAATGAATGGCGGCGCAGAAGGGGCTTGCAAGCGCGTTCGACTCTCTCTATAATTCGCGCCTCGACAGGCTCGTAGCTCAGTTGGTTAGAGCACCACCTTGACATGGTGGGGGTCGTTGGTTCGAGTCCAATCGAGCCTACCAACGAATCAAGTAGTAAAAATCAGGTAGTACTTCGCAGGCGGTACTTCGGCAATGACGCAATCCCTCGCGGGACTGCGTCATTTTCGTTTGTGCATTGCCTTTGCAGCCTTTTTGCGGCCTTCTTATTCCGCGCGCACGCGCACACCGTTCAACTCGCCCACAACGTCGAACAGATGCGGCACGTACTCGTCGCCGTGGCCCAGATTCGTCGCGAGCAGATAGAGCTGGCGCGCCGCTTCCGCAACGATTGCGGTCGAAGCCTGTTCGCCGGCCAGACGTGCATACGCACGCATATCCTTCAGCGCATTGCGCAGCGCGAACTGCTGCCCGCTGTCGTCGCCCTCCAGCACGTACGGCACGATGCGGTCGAAGGTCCGGCTATGTCCGCCGCTCAAGCGGCACAGGGCGGCGAACTCGCGCAGGTCCACCCCCGCCTTCGCCGCCGTGCCGAATGCTTCGGCCAGCACCGCGGCATTCGCCTGCGCGATGAAGTTGTGAATCAGCTTCGCGCGATAACCGGAACCGGCCTGGCCGAGATGATGGATCGTCTCCGCGTAGGTTTCGAACAGCGGCCGCACCGTCTCGACCACCTCGGTCTCGCCCCCCACGAGCACATTGAGGCGGCCTTCGCGCGCCTCCTTCGGCGTGCGGTTGACCGGCGCGTCGAGAAACTGCGCGCCGCGCGCAGCAAGCGCCGTGGCCGCTTCCTCCGCGAACTCGGGGTCGGCGGTCGTGGCGTCGATCACGATCAGTCCAGGATGCGCGCCGGCCAGCAAGCCGTGCTCGCGCGTGAGCACGTCGCGCACCTGCGGCGTGCCGGTCACGCTGATCAGCACCACGTCCACGTTGCGCGCCAGTTCCTCGGCCGAAGCGGCCTCGGTCGCGCCGCGCGCGACGAGCGCGTCCACGTTCGCGCGGCTGCGGTGCGCGAGCACCGTCAGTGCGAAGCCGCGCTTCAGGATGTTGTGCGCGATCGCATCGCCCATCAGCCCGAGGCCGATCACGCCGACACGCCGGATACGTTCTGGAATCTCGATCTGGTTCATGGTTGGCAGCGCCGCCGTCACACCGGCAGCTTCCTCTGATAGTTGATAAGCAGTGCGCACAGAATCTGGAAGCCGGCCACCGCGACGAAGAACATCAGGGCAAGGAAATACGAACCCGTGTGCTGCACGATGTAGCCGATGAAGATCGGCACGAAGATGCCCGCGATATTGCCGACGAAGTTCATGATGCCACAGAGCGACCCGGCGCGTTTGCGCGTGGCGAGCATGGCCGGCGTGGCCCAGTTGCAGCCGCCGCACCAGCGCACGAAGAAAAGCGCCACGCAAAGCAGGGCGACGACGACGGCCGGCGAGCCGGCATACGCGACCACGCACATCGAGGCCGCCACGGCCGCGGCGCCGATCACCATCATCGTGCGATAGACGAGATTCGCGCCGGCGCCCGCCATCTTCCAGCGGTCGGCAATCCAGCCGCCGCAGATCTCGCCGATGAAGCCCATCAGGAAGATCAGGAACGTCGCGTTGCCCATGGACTTGAGGTCGAAACCGTGCGCCTTGTACAGGTAGCTCGGCAGCCAGGTCATCAGGCCGTAGAAGATCAGGTTCGTGCAGGTGTGGCTCATGCACATGCCCCACACCGAACGGTAGCGGAAGAAGCTCAGCAGCGACGATCCCGCCTCGGCCTTCGGTTCGCCGCGATCCTCCTCGGCCAGCGCCGCTTCGATGTACGCGACCTCGGCGTCGTTGATGCGCGGATGTTCGCGCGGCGTATTGCGGATGTACCACCACGCCCAGATGCCGCACAGGACCGTGCCGATCCCGGCCACCGCGAAGGCCGCGCGCCACGAACCGAACCAGCCCATCAGCAGTGCCGTGACGATCGCGCCGACACCCGAGCCGAGCGCCGACCCGCCGTCGATCAGCGAAGCGCCGCGCGTGCGCTCGTTCTGCGTGAGCCACATCGCGTTGAGCTTGCCGCCGGCCGGATAGATGGGCGCTTCGCTGACGCCGAGTCCAAAACGCGTGAGCAGCAGCGTGAACCAGCCGACGCTCACCGCGGCGATGCCCTGAAAGAAGCCCCACCCGATCGTCGCCGCCGCGATCACCACGCGCGGCTTGAGGCGGTCGGCCAGCATGCCGGACGGCACCTGCATGAAGAGATAGGTCCAGAAGAACGCGCTCAGGATAAGCCCCTGCTTCTCGGGCGTTAGCTGAAACTCCTGTGCAATGCTCGGCATGGCGACCGAAAGCGCGGCACGGTCGATATAGTTGAGCGATACGAGCATCAGCAGCAACAAAAAGATCTTCCATCGCGTGCTGGACATGCGGACTGCGGCAACCTGCGTGGCTTCCATTTAGCCTGTCTCCTTCATGGGTACGGCAATGCGTCGTATGCGCCGTTATGCGGCGTCTGTGGCGCGCTGCGGCTTGCCGTCCACGAGCCGGTTCAGGCCCAGCGGATTGGCGGTGTGCAGCGCGGGCGGCAGAAGCGCTTCGGGCAGATCCTGGTAGCTCACGGGCCGCAGAAAGCGCGCGATCGCGAGGCTGCCCACCGAGGTCGTGCGGCCGTCCGAGGTCGCCGGATAAGGTCCGCCGTGCACCATGGCATGCCCGACTTCCACGCCCGTCCCAAAGCCGTTCGCCAGCAGGCGGCCGGCCCGCCGTTCGAGCGCGGGCAGGAACGCGCGTGCGCTTTCGTAATCGCCCGCGTCGACGTGCAGCGCGACCGTCAGTTGTCCTTCCAGACTTTCCACGAGGTCGAGCATGCTCTCCGCGCCCGGGCAGCGCACGATCAGCGCAGCCGCGCCGAATACCTCTTCCTGCAGGTGCGGATCGGCGCGGAACGACTCGGCGCTCGTCGCGAACAGCGCTGCCTGGCCTCGATTGCCTCCGACAATCGAGAGCCCGCGCGCCAGCGTCGTCACCTCGCGATGGTCCGCGAGACGCGCAACGCCCGCCTCGTAAGCGGCGTGAATGCCGGGCGTGAGCATCGTTGCGGCCTCGATGCCGGACAGCGCGTTCGATGCGGCCGCAACGAAGCGGTCGAGACCCGGTCCGTCCACCGCGATGATCAACCCCGGATTCGTGCAGAACTGACCGGCGCCGAGCGTGAGCGACGCGGCGAACGCCGTACCGATCGACTCGGCGCGGGCCTCCAGCGCCGCCGGGAACAGCAGGACCGGATTGATGCTGCTCATCTCGGCATAGACGGGGATCGGCTCCGGCCGCGCAGCGGCGAGGCCCATCAACGCCACACCGGCGCGGCGCGAGCCCGTGAAACCGACGGCCTTGATGCGCGAATCCTTCACGAGCGCCTGCCCTACCTCGATGCCCGCATCGAAGAGCAGCGAGAATGTGCCTTCGGGCATGCCGCAGTCCGCCACCGCCCGCTTCACGGCGCCGCCAACGAGCGCGCTCGTACCGGGGTGCGCGGGGTGCGCCTTCACGATCACAGGGCAGCCCGCCGCAAGCGCCGAGGCGGTATCGCCGCCCGCCACGGAAAACGCCAGCGGAAAGTTGCTCGCGCCGAACACGGCGACCGGCCCCAGCGCCACATGGCGCAAACGCAGATCGACACGCGGCAGCGGTTTGCGCTCGGGCTGCGCCGGATCGATGCGCACGCCGAGCCAGTCGCCGTCGCGCACCACCTGCGCGAACATCCGCAACTGGCCGACGGTCCGTCCGCGTTCGCCTTCCAGGCGCGCGCGCGGCAGGCCCGTCTCGGTCATGCAGCGTTCGATCAGCGCATCGCCGAGATCGAGAATGTTCTGCGCAATCGCTTCCAGAAATGCTGCGCGCGCTTCGAGCGGGGTTTCGCGGTACGCGTCGAGCGCGTTCCATGCGAGCGCGCAGGCCGCCTCGACATCCGCCGGCGTCGCGCCGCCAAACGCGGGTTCGAGTACGGCGCCGCTCGCCGCCTCGACGCCGCGGATCGCGCCGTTCGTGCCGGGCACGGCCCGCTGCCCAATGATCAAACCAGTCGGAATCGACATGTCAACGTCCCCAGTGCAAAACGAGTGGATCGAGACGACGCGCGACCCGCAAGAGGCCCTCGCGCGTCGCGGGATGAACGGGCGCGAGCGGACGGCGCAGCGCCGCGGAGCGGATCACGCCCCCCTCTTTCATGAGTTCCTTGCACGCCGCGAGGCCGCATTGGCGGTTCTCGTAGTTGATGAGCGGCAGCCATCGCTGATAGAGCTCGGCCGCGCGTTCGGCATCGCCTGCCGCATAGGCGTCGACAATCGTGCGTATGCCGTCGGGGTAGCCGCCCCCCGTCATCGCACCTGTTGCGCCGGCTTCGAGATCCGCCATCAGCGTGATCGCCTCCTCGCCGTCCCACGGCCCGATCACCGCATCGCCGCCCAGCTCGATCAGCTCGCGCAGCTTCGCCGCGGCCTGCGCGGTTTCGATCTTGAAGTACGAGACAGGCTCGATCTCGCGCGCCATCTTCGCAAGAAACGCAGCCGAAAGCGGCGTGCCCGCCACCGGCGCGTCCTGGATCATGACGGGAATATCGATTGCGTCCGAGACTTCCGCGAAGAAGCCGAACACCGCACGCTCGCTCACGCGGATGGTCGCGCCGTGGTACGGCGGCATGATCATGACCATCGCCGCGCCCGCGTCCTGAGCCGCTCGGCTGCGCGCCGCGCACACGAGCGAGCTGAAATGCGTGGTGGTCACGATCACCGGCACACGGCCCGCGACGTGTTCGAGCACGGCGTGCATGACGGTGTCGCGCTCGGCGTCGGAAAGAGCGAACTGCTCGGAGAAGTTCGCAAGAATGCAAAGACCGTTGGAGCCCGCGTCGATCATGAAATCGACGCAGCGCTTCTGGCCGTCGAGGTCGAGCCGGCCGTCATCGTCGAAGATGGTCGGAACGACGGGGAACACGCCTTTATAGGGCGCCTGGGGAGTAGTCTTCATGATGGATTCGGTTCGTTGTTGCCGGATGCCGCCCGCGTTTTCATGCTTCGCATTCCTGAGTCACAAGCCACGCGAAGCGGCGCATGGACTGCGCGGGCACCCGGCTCGCGTCCCGGTACCCGCACCGCAATCAGGTAATCGCGCCAATCTGCCAGGGCACGAATTCGTTCTGTCCATAGCCGTGAATCTCGCTGCGCGAGCGCTGGCCGGACGCCACGTCGAGCATGAGCTGAAATAGTTCGGCGCCCACTTCCTCGATCGATTTCTCGCCCGCGAGAATCGGCCCGCAGTTCAGGTCCATGTCGTCCTGCTGGCGCTGCCACAGCGCCTCGTTGGTCGCGATCTTGACCGAGGGTGTCGGCGCGCAGCCATACGCGGAGCCGCGGCCCGTCGTGAAGCAGATCAGGTTCGCGCCGCCCGCCACCTGGCCCGTCGCGGAGATCGGGTCATAGCCGGGCGTGTCCATGAACACGAGCCCCTTTGCCGTGACCGGCTGCGCATACTCGTACACGTCGACGAGGTTCGTGTGGCCCGCCTTCGCGATGCCGCCCAGCGATTTTTCGAGCACGGTGGTGAGACCGCCCGCCTTGTTGCCCGCCGAGGGATTGTTGTCCATCGCCGCATGGTTGCGCGCGCAATAATCCTCCCACCAGCGAATGCGCTCGACGAGCTTGCCCGCCACTTCGGGGCGCTCGGCCCGGCGCGTGAGCAGGTGTTCGGCGCCGTAGATTTCAGGCGTTTCGGAAAGAATCGCCGTGCCGCCGTTCGCCACGAGCAGATCGACGGCCGCGCCGAGCGCCGGGTTCGCCGAAATTCCCGAGTAGCCGTCCGAGCCGCCGCACTGCAGGCCGACGACGAGATGCGAAGCCGGCACCGGTTCGCGGCGCACGTCGTTCGCCTGCGCGAGCAGGCTCTCGATGCGTTCGATGCCACGCGCGATCGACTTGACGGTGCCGCCCGCGTCCTGGATGTTGTACGTGCTGAGGCGGCCGGACGCGACCATGTCCTCCAGATGCTGCTTCTCGACGAGCCGCGTGATCTGGTTGGTCTCGCAACCCAGCCCGATGACGAGCACCGCCGCGAAGTTAGGATGAATCGCGTAGCCGCCCAGCGTGCGCTGCAGGATAGCGAGCCCTTCGCCTTCGGCGTCCACCGCGCAGCCCACGCCATGCGTGAGCGCGACCACGCCGTCCACGTTCGGGTAGGCGGCGAGCGCTTCGGGATGAATGTCGCGGCGGAAGTGGTCCGCGATCGCACGCGCCACCGTGGCCGAGCAGTTGACCGAGGTGAGGATGCCGATGTAATTGCGCGTCGCGACGCGTCCGTCCGGGCGCACGATGCCCTCGAAGGTCGCGCCCGTTGCGACATAACGGGTCGGCTTCGCGTCTTCGCAAAACGCGTAGTCGCGCTGAAACTCGCCCATCGCAAGGTTGTGCGTATGCACATGCTCGCCGGGTGCGATCGGACGGCTCGCGAAACCGATGACCTGGCCGTAGCGGCGCACGGGCTGGCCCGGCTCGATCGCGCGAACTGCCACCTTGTGGCCGGCGGGAATGAGGCCCGTCACGGTCACGCCCTCGCCGGGCAGCACCGCGCCGCCAACAAGCTGGGAACGGGCGATGACCACATCGTCGTTACGATGCAACCGGATGATGGGGGAAGTCGAGTTGAGGCGAGCCGTTGCGTCGCTGAGTGTTGCCATTGTGGTGTTCCAGGAAGGCGCGGGAGCGCCGGAGACCGTCTCCAGCCGAGACTATACGGGCCGCCTTTCGCACCTGTATATTGAGAAATTTCCATCTTGTGATCGCTTCTACGACTTAGATGAAAACCCTGAATACCCTGCTGTCGAGGCTGCGAATCCGCCAGCTCCAGTTGCTGATCGCACTCGACGAATACAAATCGCTGCACAAGGCAGCGGGCGCGATGTCGATGACGCAGTCGGCCGCGAGCAAGATGCTGCACGAGCTGGAGTCGATGCTCGACGCGCCGCTCTTCGAGCGTTCGAAGAACGGCATGATCGCGAACCAGTTCGGCCACTGCGTGATCCGCTACGCGCGGCTGTTGACGACCGACCTGAACGCGCTATGCGAGGACATTTCGGAGATCCGCAGCGGGCGCGGCGGCCGGCTCGCGATCGGCTCGATCATGGGGGCGATTCCCGAGATCGTCGTGCCGGTCATCGACCGGCTGCATGCGAGCCAGCCCAACCTCTCGATCGAGGTGATCGAGGACACCAGCGCGAAGATGCTGCTGCTGCTCGACGAAGGGCATCTGGACCTCGTGATCGGACGCGCCGCGGTGAGCGATCAGCCTTCGAAGTATCACTACCGCAAAATCGGCGACGAGCCGCTTGCCGTGGCGGTGGGCCACGCCCACCCGCCGTTGCCCGGCAACGTGGGATGGCGCGATCTCGCCGGCCACCGCTGGGTGGTCTATCCGACGCAGATGCCGCTGCGCGCGCTGGTGGAGCGCGAGATGGATCTCGCCGGGTTCGCGCTGCCGACCAACCCGATCTCGACCGCCTCGACCTTCGTGACGATCACGCTGCTGATGCAGGACTCCGGGCTCGTTTCGGTGTTGCCCGCGGACGTCGCGAACCTGTGCGTGCAGCACGGCATGCTGCGGATTCTGCCGATCGCGCTGCAATCGCAGTCGCAAAGCTTCGGGATCGTCACGCGCAAAGGCGGCGCGCTGTCGCCGCCGGCGGAGAAGTTCATCGAGATGCTGACGGGGCAGGAAGAGGCATAAGTCCTCCCGGACCTCACGCCAGGGCCGGCGCAGCCAGCATCGCCGGTTCGACGCCACCCACCTCGTGCCTCGCCGTTTCGCTCGTCCGGAAGACGGCCACGGCTTCGCGCAGCAACTGGGCCTGCGATTCGAGCGACTGGGCCGAAGCCGCCACCTCCTCCACCAGCGCCGCGTTGCGCTGCGTGACCTCGTCGATCTGCGCGATCGCGCGGTTGACCTGCTCGATGCCGTCGCTCTGCTCGTGCGTCGCGGCCTCGATCTCGCGCATGATGTGGCTCACGCGCGCCACGGCGTCGCGCGCCGCGTCCATCGTGCCGCGCGCCTCGGCCACGAGCCGTGCGCCCGAGCCCACCGTCGCCACGGACGCCGAGATCAGCTCCTTGATCTCTTTGGCCGCCGTGCCGGAGCGCTGCGCGAGACTGCGCACTTCGCTCGCGACCACCGCGAAGCCACGGCCCTGTTCGCCCGCACGCGCGGCTTCGACCGCCGCGTTCAAGGCGAGGATGTTGGTCTGGAACGCAATGCCTTCGATGATGCCGGTGATTTCCTCGACCTTCTGCGACGAAGACGAGATCTCGCTCATCGTTTCGTTCACGCGCGCCACCACGTCCGCGCCGCGCGTCACGGTATCGAGCGCGCCCTGGGCGAGCCCGCTCGCCTCCTTCGCGCTCGCCGTGTTCTGGCGCACCGCGCCGGACAGTTCCTCCAGGCTCGCCGCGGTCTGCTCCAGGGCCGCGGCCTGCTGCGAAGTGCGGTCGGACAGATCGGCATTGCCCGCCGAGATCTGGTTCGCGCCCTGCGAGATCTCCTCGGTGCCGCCGCGCACGCGCGAGACGGTGCCGGTCAGGCCGTCGCGCATCTGCACGAGCGCGCCCAGCAGTTGCCCCATCTCGTTGGTCGAGCGCACACGCACGTCCACGCTCAGGTCGCCCGCGGCAATGCGCTGAAAATGACGGATCGCCTGGTTGACGGGCCTGATGACGGCCGCCGCCAGCCCCGCGCGCGCCAACAGTCCCAGCACGAGGCCGACAGCGCCGATCACGCCGAACACAATGAGCGAAAGCCGGAACCGTTGCGCGGCCGTATCGGCATCGTGCTGGCCGCGCGCGACATGCCACTGCTCCAGGGCATCGATCGCCTTCGCGTAGTCGGCGTAGAAGGCATCGGCGGTTTCGCCCTGGATCGTGCGGAAGGTATTGAAGTCGTTGTCGACGAGCGCCTTGTACTCCGGCTCCAGCGCCTGGCTCACGAGCGCGGCGCGCGCCTTCGCGACGGCCTCGACCAGTTGCGCGTGCTCGGGATCGGCAAAGGGGCCCGCACTGTAGCGGTGGAACTGTTCGTTCGACTGGGTGAGCACGCGCTGCGCGTGGTCGAGCATCCCGTCGGTGGACTTGCCGACGCTGAAGCGCGTCTCATAACTGGAAAGCTCGAGCCGCACCTGCAACAGCTTTTCCGAACTGGTCTTCAGATCGGCAAGCGCCTGCGCGCCCGCACGAACTTCCGTGAGACTGTCGTTCGTGAGCTTGAGCGCGCCGTAGGCCACGCCGATCACGATCAGCAGAAACGCAATGAACGCGCCGATGACGAGGGTGAGCCCCCCGCGAATAGTGAAGTTCTTTAGCATTGGATACCCGTACGTGGTGGCCGCTCTTCACCCGAAGGCGCGGCCCGTCTGGCGTATCGGCATATATGCCGTACGCCTGCATAGGGGATATCCATGATGCGCGCCCGAACGAGGCGCAGAAGGGGCGCAAGAGACGAACTGCCGGCGACGGTTCGCACGGACAAGCGGCCCCAGATTAACCGGACGTGACACCGATGTCTCGTCCGGTTCAGCCTTCCTAGATATTGAGACGCGTGACCTTCGTGCCCGCCAGCGAGATATCGCCCATCAGGCCCGCATTGGTCATCACGAAAACTTCGACGGGTGCGGTGGCCGTAGTCGTGTCGACAACGCCGTTCGCGCCGACCTTCACGAGCGCCACGGAAGCGTCGGCTCCCACTGCCCAGCCATCCGAGCTGCGGAACCGGGTGAGGGCATCCTGGGTCATGAAGCAGAAGATGATGGCCTTCGACTGCGCCCCGGCCTGCAGTCCGAACGACCCCGATACGGTGCTGTAGTAGCCCACCGAAGCTTCGCCCACGCGCAGCGCGCCTTCGCCATACTGCGCGCCGACGATGAAGCCCGCCTGCAGCACCGACGGGAACACCAGCACCCCGCGCGATTTGGCGACGAGCTCGTGCGAACCTTGCACGGTGGAGTAAAGCCTGCTCAGCGTACCGCTCACGCTCGAGTCGATCGATGCCCGCTTCGAAGCGTTGTCCGCGGCGTTGGGGGACGAGCCTGACGTGGTGGTGCAGCCCGCGAGGGCCAGACCGCCCGAGGCGAGGGCCGCGCCGGCCGTGAGGATGAAATGTCGTCTTTGCATTGTTGTCTCCACGCGAAAGAAAGGGCGGGCACGTGATCAGCAATTCACGTGCCCGCCCAATCAGCATAGAACAACCCTGCATGCGAGCGGAGTCAGGGATAAAGGCCTGGCTCCAGCCGACAGTTCATCCCTTTCGCGCTCCGCCGCTCACGGCGTGGTGGCCTGCCAGGACGGATCGGGGTCGAACGCTTTGATTGCCGCCGCCGTGCGCGCGCCGTTCGGCCCGAGGTTCTTCTGATAAATCTGCCCATCCTGATCGACGATGAAGCTCATCACGCCCGTCTTGCCATAATCCGCCGGCCACGCGATCAACGCGAAGCCGCCGGCGAGCTGCCCGTTATCGAGGTAATCGCGCGCGCCGCCGTTCGCATGCGAACCCTGCGCCGTGAGGATGCGGAAGTGATAGCCGTGATAGCCCTCTTTCGGCGTCACCTTCGCGTCGTGCGGCATGGTGGCGGCAAGCGGCCCGAGCGGGCTTTCGGCTTCGCCTCGCTCGACCGGCCAGTAGAGCCCGTCGTGCGTGCCGGGCGTGCTCACGAAGCGTTGCGCGTAGTGCTGCATCTGCGTCTGATATTCCTTCTGCGCGTCGACGTAGGCGAGCGACGTGAGCATCGCCGCGCGCTCGTTGCGGCCGATGCGGCGCGTGAGTATTTCGCTCGCGCCCTCGCGCGGATCGAAGCTCCAGCCGTGCGCGCCCTGCACGATCGGAATGGGCAGCGTCCAGCCGCTGTCGCCCACTTCGAGATGCGCGCTCGCCTTGCCCGCTACCGGCTTGTCGTCCTGCACGATTTGATGGCCCTTCGCCCATGCGCCGAGGAAGTCGTAAACGTCTTCTTCGCCGATGTTCTGCGTGGGGATGAACTGCTCGAAGTTGGCGCCCATCACATGCTTGATCGCTTCGTGGTCGTTCGTGGCGAGCGCGGTCTCGAACGCCTCGGCCGCGGCCTCGGGCGTGGGATAGGCGGCCTGCGCGTGCGCGGTGCCCGTGCCGAACGCCAAGGCGAGCGCAACGGCAAGACCCAGAGAAGGGATTGTCCGAAGGCGCGTCTGAAGGCGACGGGTGTCTTGCGGCAGGCGGCGTGCTTGAATGCGGATCATCGCTAGACTCCTGTAAATATTCAACGTCGACCCAGGCGGCGTTCACCGCCGCCACCGCCGCCCAGCCGGCCGCCCCCACCTCCACCGCCGCCACCGAAGCCGCCCCGGGCACCTCCGCCCGCCTGGCCGCCGCCCATGCCGCCGCGATTCTGATTCTGGAAGGCGTCCCGGCTTTGCTGGCCGCGCTGCGTGTCGGCACGCGCACCGCTGCCGTCGCCCGCCCCGCGCAACGCGTTGTCGCGGTTCGCGCTCTGGGCACGGTTGTTGATGTCGTTCTGGCGATTCGCGTTCTCGCCGCGATTGTTCGGGCCGTTACCTTTTGCGCGGTTCTCGTTCTGCCCGCGATTGTTCATCGCGTTGCCGCCATTCGCATTCTGTCCGCGGTTGCTGAGCGCGTTATTACCGTTTGCGCCGTTCGCGCCGGGCCGGTTGCCGCCGTTCTGGATGCCCTGCAACCGCTCGTTCGCGTTGCCGCCCATGCTCTGGCCCGTGCGGTTCTGGAACGCCTGCGCGGCCTGCTGGCGCGACTGGTCGTAGCCGCGGTACTGGTTGCGCTGCTGGTTCAGGTTGTTGCCGTTGAAGTTCTGGTTACGGCGCTCGACGTTCTGGTTGCGGTTCCAGTTCGACGTGGCGTTGTTCGTATTGATGCGGTTGTTGACGTTGATGTTGTTGTAGCGGTTAACGTTGATGTTCACGTCATGCGCGCCCCAGTTGAAACCGCCCCACAGCGAGTTCGCCACGGCCACGCCCGCGCCGAACGCCAGCCCGGTCATGAATCCCGTGGCAATGGCATACCCCGGAGGCGGCGGCATGTACACGGGCGGATACGCCGGATAGGGCCACGCGCCGTACACGACGGTGGGGTTATAGGTGGGCACGTAGACCACTTGCGGATTGGCCGGCTCGATCACGATCGTTTGCGTGGTCGTCGTACTCGAGGCAGGCTGCACGACCACCTTCTGCTGGTCGTTCGACTTCAGGTTGCCGGCCTTCTGCGCCTGCACGCGCAACCGCTGCACCGAATCCATCACGTCGTTGGGCTGCGCGAGGAAAGCGTTGCCGATCTGCTGGACCCAGTCGGGTTTCGAGTCCATGGTGGCAAGCACCTGCGGGAACGCCACGAGCGACTGCACGCTCGGATCCCACGGCTGGGAGGCAACCGCCTTCACGGCGTCGTCGCCCTTCAGGTTCGGATTGGCTTTCGACCACGCCGCCGCGGCCTGCACGTCCTGCGGAAACGTGGCGGCCATCAGCACCTGGGCGAGCAGTGCGTCGGGATACAGCGCAATGGGCGCGGTGAGCGAATCGAGTTGCTGGCTGGAGAGCTTTGCCGCGTTCTGCGCCAGCGCGGCGGTCGGACCAGCCGGGCCGACGAAGAGCGGCGCGCCCGCGAGAGCGGCGCAGATGAGCCAGACGTGACGCTGGCCAACACCGGACGATTTCACGTTACGGTCCTCCTCGTGACTGAATATGTTATCCAGGCTTCCCCGCAACAGTTCGGACTAGCAAAGGCGCTACGACCCGAGGCGGAGTTGCGTGCTACCGGCAAAATAAGGGCCTTGCTCGCATGGTGTCAATCGGAATGCGATAACACCGCGATCCATCTCAAGTCACGCATCAATCACCCACTTCGCTTCGCGCTACGAAACAATCCGCCATGCATTACTGCGTCGTCGTCTCGCTCGCGCCCAGTTGAGCGCGCACGAAACCGATGTGTTCGCGCAGCACGTAGAACGCGTCGGCATAGGCAAGCGGCATGCGTACCGTGTTCAGCGAACGCTCGATTTCGTCGAGGTCCTCGGCCAACTGACGCCGCTCCGCCTCGCTCGTGTGCTTGAGCGCATCGCGCTCGATGGCGATGAGGGCGCCATAGTAGCGGTAAATGCGCGAGCGCACGCGCCAACTGTACAGCGCCGGAATCGTGCGCAGCGCCGGAATCACGAGCACTGCGAGCGGCAGCAGCAGCACGAGCAGCCGGTCCGCCACGCTCGCCAGCCAGAACGGCAGCGTGCGGTAGAGAAAGCTCTTGCCCGACTTGTAGTAGCGCGTGGCGTCCTCGCTGATGCGAAAGTCGTGCAGTTCGGTGTTCGGGAATTCGCCGGCGCGCTGCAACAGGCCCGGCGCGCCGTTCACCTCGGTCGCCGCCTCGATCAAGAGGTCGGAGACGGCCGGATGCAGCGTGTCGCGCGCCACGATCTCCACCGTCGGCCCGATGAGGTGGATGGTCTCGGCAGGCACGCGGCGGCGCAGGTCCAGCACGCCGGGCGGCAGTTCGACGTCCTCCAGATACGGGAAAAGCCGCGTATACGCGGAAGCCTCGTCGAAGCTCATCACCGAGATGCCTGGAATCGTAAGCAGACGCAACATCAGGCCGCGCGTGGCCGAGTCGCCGCTCAGCATGGCCGCGTCGGCATTGCCGGAGACGAGCTGCGTCGCCGCCTGCAAGCCGTCGAGCGGCAGCAGCGTGGTGTCGCCGCCGGGATCGATGCCGTTGGCGTCGAGCAGGTTGAGCGAAAGGAGCCGCGTGCCGCTGCCCTCGCGGCCGATGGCGATGCGCTTGCCTTCGAGCTGCGAGAGTTGCGTGAGCCCCGAGCCGCGGTAGAACACGACCATCGGCAGATACTCCACGCTGCCGAGCGACATGAGCGAACTCACGTCCTTGCCGTCGACGACGCCGCCCTGCACGAAGCCCACGTCGACGTGCTGCTTCGGATCGAGCAGGCGCGCGAGGTTCTGCACCGAGCCGTCCGACTCGATGATCTTGAGTTTCACCCCGTTGCGCGCGAGGATCGTGCGGTAGGCCTCGGCCATCGCCATGAAGGCGCTGTCGCGCGGGCCGGCGCTAATGGTGATGGTGCGCGGCGGCGCGGGATTGACGAGCCAGACCACGAGCGCCACCACGATGGCGCAGAAGAACGCCACGGGCAGCGAGGTGAGGGCGAGATCGCGCCACGCGTAATGCGTGTGCTCGCGGATGAAGTGCGGCGGCGGCGGTCGATGTCGTTTCATGAGAACCCGGCGGCGAAGCGTCAGACTCCTGTGGCCTGCTCATTTGACGGCAGGCGCCGAGATCTCATGATGCCATTTTCGCGCCAGATCGCAATGCTGGCTGCGCGCTTTATGCACGCTTCAGGCGTGCTTACGGATTGAAAGCGGCTGGGAAACAGTTGGGAAGCCGCTCAGGCCGCCGCGGCTTTCGTCAGTGCAAACAACTCGCCGCGCAGCGCCTTCGCGCGGTCGCGCTTCACATAGCGCTCGAATTCGGCCTGCGCGTCCTGCCAGAGCACATGCGCCTTCTCGTAGCGCCGCAAGCCGCTTGCCGAAAGGCGGTAGACGAGCACGCGCGTGTCGTGGTCCGACGCCGCCGAAACCACGAGCGCGTCGCGCTGCAGCGGCTTGAGCGCACGCACGAGCGTGGTGCGGTCCATCACGAGGTCGTCCGAGAGTTCGGCGGCCGTTGCATCGGGCCGGCTGGCGAGGCGCGAGAGGATCGTGAACTGCGCAGCCGTGACGCCCGCCTGCGAGAGGTGCCGCTCATAAAGCTGCGTGACGAAGCGCGCGGCCTGCCGCAGCGCAAAACAGTTGCATTCTTCGCGAGTCACCCGCTTCGTCATTGCCATTCACTCCCTGCAGTTCCACACCACGCGGCGCACGGCCATCATACGGCCTCGAGCGCGAGCGCGATACCCTGGCCACCGCCAACGCATACCGTCACCACGCCGCGACGCATGCCGTTGCCGGCACGCCCTTCAGCGCGCCGTCGAATCCGCCCATTGCCGTGCGCACCGGTTCGCACAGTACGATCTCGCGAGTGCTCATCTTCGATCCTCCCTCAAACAAAAACTGCATGCGTCGATTCATTTTATATATGCATATGCACACATTCAAATGCTTTCGTCGAGGCAAACTTCGTCCGGCATGACACGCTTTATGTCTCGACTCAGCGTCACGACGTTACGTCGCCGACGCACGCAGGTTGGCAAAAACGCTTACGCCACGGCCGGAAAATCCAGCGTCGTGTCGTTCACGCGGTTCACGAGATTCGTGAATGTGATCGAAGCCACCGCCAGCGCGATCTCGATGATCTGGCGCTCGGTATAGCCGGCTTCCTGAATCGCGTTCACCTCGCTTTCGGGCACGGTGCCGCGAGTCGTCACGAGCACCCGCACGTAGTGCACGAGTGCATCGCGCTTCGCGTCGCCCGTGGGCGCGCCTGCGCGAATCCGCTTCATCGCTTCCGGCGCAAGACCGGCGAACTTGCCCGCCAGCGTGTGCGCGGCCAGACAGTAGTCGCAGCCCGCCACTTCGCTCACGGCGAGCTTGATGGCTTCGACTTCCTGCTTCGTGAGCGTGCCCGCGGCAATCACGGCTTCGACGCCGAGAATCGCGCCAAGCGCTTCGGCGCTATGGCTGCCGATGGTGGCGTAAGCGTTCGGCACCTTGCCGACGGCCTTGCGGATCTTCGCGAAGACTTCGGCGGTGGCGCCGGTGGCGTCGGCGGGCTGGATGGCGGTAAGGCGGGACATGATCGACTCCTTGAACTCGGTGGTTGGATTTGCACGGCCATCGTCGATGGCGTGATGCCAGTCTAGTCGCGCGGACCCGTCCTTTTAATGCCACAATGACGCGAATTCATGCTCAATCGTCTCATCTCACTCCTTACGCGGAGCTTGCCGCCATGGACCTGCTCAGCCGCCTGCTTGCGCTCATGCCCGTCACGGGACGTCTCGACGTGCGCTGCCACTTCGGCACGCCGTGGCGCATCGAACACCCGGGCGCGCAAGCGCGCGAGATCCCGTATCACGTGCTCCTGAGCGGCCGGGCCACGCTCGAAGACGCACACGGCGCCCCCGTTGCGATGCGCGCCGGCGACATCGTGCTCTTTCCCACCGGCGGCGCCCACACGCTGCACGACGGCAGCGGCGAGACGCCGGCCGCCACGCAACGGCACATGCGCAACGGCCTCGCCGTCGAGACCAACGAGGGCACGGAAGCGCCCGCCGATCTGCTGTGCGGCCGCTTTCTGCTGCCCGCCGTGCCGGAACGGCTCCTGCGCGACAACCTGCCCGCAAGGCTCATCGTGCGCAGCGTGCACGACGAAGGCGTTGCGCCCGAGCGTCTTGTGCGCCTGATCGCGCTCATGCGCGACGAGGCCCTCGAAGCGGCGGCGGGCAGCGAGTCGCTCGTGAACCATCTTTCGGGCGCACTCTTCGCGCTCACGCTGCGCTACGCGAGCGAGGGCGACACGCCGCCGCGCGGCCTGCTCGCGCTTGCGCGCAACCCGCGCGTGCAGCCCGCCATCGACGCGATGTTCGACGCGCCCGGCAACGACTGGACGCTGCCCGGCCTCGCCGCGCTGTGCCATATGTCGCGGGCCACCTTCGCGCGCCATTTCGACGAGGCCTTCGGCCGCTCGGCCGCGGACGTGCTCACCGAAATCCGCATGGCCCTCGCGGGCCGCCTGCTCGCGCAGGGCAGCCAGCCGGTGGCCGAGATAGGCGAAGCGGTGGGCTACCAGTCCGACGCCGCGTTTCAGCGCGTGTTCAAGCGTCATGTGGGCATGACGCCCGCGCAGTGGCGCGCGGCGGCGCGCGAGTAGCGCCGGCTTCGTCAGGCGGTGGGGGCCTTGCACGATTTCACCCGCGCGGGACATCCGCCGTCTTCGCGATCACGTCGCCGCTCTGGCTCCAGCCGCCGCCCAGCGAACGGTACAGCGCCACCGCCGCGAGCGCGTGCTCGCGCTGCGCCTGGTTGAGCAGGTCGGCGTCGGCGAGATAGGTCTGCTGCGCCGTCAGCACGTCGAGGAAGTCGGTCGCGCCGCCCTTGTAGAGCTGGTTCGCGAGCTTGAGCGCCTGCGACGAGGCCGCCACCGCATCGGTCAGTTGCTGCGTCTGGCCCGCCGTGCTCACGAGATCCGTGCGGCTGTCCTCCACTTCGCGCAGCGCCTGCAGCAGGGTCTGCTGCAGGTTCAGTTGCGACTCGCGCATGCGGCTCTCGCTCTGGTCGATGTCGGCCGTGATGCGGCCCGCGTTGAAGATCGGGCTCGTCGCGCCCAGCACCGCGCTGAAGAGGTTGTCGGTGAGCGTCGGCATGCCCAGGTACGAAGCGGCCAGCACGCCATCCGAAAGGTTCAGCGAGAACTTCGGATAGCGCTCCGCGCGCGCCACGCCCACTTCGGCGGCGCGTTGTTCGACGGTTGCATAGGCCGCCTGCACGTCGGGGCGGCGCAGCAGTGCCTCCGAGGGCAACAGTTGCGGCGTGCCCGCCGGCGCAACCGGAATGGGCGCGGGCGTCGCCAGCGCAAGCTGCGCGACCGATTCGGGCGTGCGGCCCGTATAGACTGCGATCAGGTTCAACTGATGCTCGATGCTTGCTTGCGCGCGCGGAATGCGCGCCTGCAGTTCGCTCAGTTGCGTCTGCGCGCGCGTAACGTCGAGCTGCGTCGAAAGCCCATACTTCAGGCGATCCTGGGTGAGCGCCAATGCGCGCTGCCGGATCGATACGTTATCCTGAAGGATCTTCAGTTCCGCCTGGGCCCAGCGCAGGTCGACATAGGCTGAGGCCGTATCGGCCGCGAGCGCGAGCCGCACCGCGTCCAGCGCATGCTGCTGGCCCACGAGGTTCGCCTGGGCCGCCAGCAGGTCGAGCCGCTCGCCGCCGAACACGTCGGGCGACCATGAAAGCGCGAGCCCCGCGCCCGCCTCTTTCACGTAGCCGAGTGGCGGCGGCACGTTCTCGCGTTCGTAGGCGCCCTGTGCCGTGAAGTCCAGTTGCGGCAGCAGCACGGCGTGCTTTTGCGTCGTGATCGACTGCGCCTGCTTCACGCGCTCGGCCGCCGCCTGCAGGTCCAGGTTGCCGTGCAGCACCGTGTCGAGCAACTGGTTCAGCGTCGGGCCACCGAACTGCCCCCACCACGTTTGCGCATCCACCGCGTCCTGCGGCGTGTCGATGCGCCACGCGGCGGGCGCCGTGGTGCGGACGGCGGCCGGTAGGTCGGCGTGCGTGGCGGGCTGCACCGCGCACGCCGCGAGCATGGCGCTCGCGAGCGAGGCAACCAGCGTGCGCACGACGCGCAGCGGCATGATGTTCGAGGAGGAATCCATGTTGATCTCCATGGCTCAGTGAGCGTCGGGGGGCGGGGCGCCCAGCCCGATCGGCTTCGAGAAGATCACGCTCGCAAGGGCGACCACGAAGCACAGGGAAAGCACGAAAAACGTGTCCGAGAACGTGAGCACGAGGGCTTCGCGCAACACGAGCGCATGCAGGTTCGCGAGGGCCGCCGCACCGGTGTCAAGGGCATCGCCCGCCACCGACGACCAGTACGACGCCTGCCCCGCGAGCAGCGACTCCACCTGCGGCTGCCCGTGCGTCACGCTCTCGTTCAGCCGCAGATAGTGGAAGTTGAGGCGGTCGTTGAGCATGGTCGCGCTCACGGCAATGCCGATCGCGCCGCCCAGGTTGCGCATCAGATTGAAGAGGCCGCTGGCCGACTTGAGCCGCGAGGGCGGCAGCGAGCCGAGCGACATCGTCACGATGGGCGGCACCGCGAACTGCTGGCCGATGCCGCGCAGCGCCTGCGGCAGCAGGAACTGCTGCCAGCCCCAGTCGTGCGTGAGCGGCACGTAGAGATAGCAGCCCAGCCCGAACATGACGAGGCCGAACACCATCAGCACGCGCATGCTGACGTAGCGCGTGGCAAACGCGTACACGCCAAGCGCAAGCAGCTGGAACACGCCGACCGAGAGCAGCGAAAGACCGATCTGCAGCGAGCTGAAACCGCGCACTTCGGCCAGAAAAAGCGGTGTGAGGAACACGGAGACGAAGATGCCGATGCCGGTCACGAACGAGAGCAGGCTGCCGATGCCGAAGTTGCGCACGGCAAGCGCGCGCAGATCGACAATGGGATCTTTCGCGGTCATCGCATGGACGAGAAAAAGAAAACCGCAAATCGCGGAGATCCAGGCGCACGCGACGATCACGTGGTCGCCGAACCAGTTCTTGCGCGGCCCTTCTTCGAGCACGTATTCGAGGCAGCCGAGAAAACCCGACATCAACGCGATGCCGAGGTAGTCGCCGCGCTTGATCAGCGAGAGATCGGGTTCGTCCACGTGGACGTAGCGCGGCACGAGCATGGCCACGGCAATGCCCGGCACGACGTTCAGATAGAACAGCCAGTGCCACGACCACTGGTCGGTGATCCAGCCACCGATCACGGGGCCGATGGTGGGTGCGAGCGAGGCGAGCGCGCCGATCGTCGTGGAGGCCACGATCCGCTGCTTGCCCGGAAACAGCACGAAGGCGGTCGTGAACACCGTGGGAATCATCGCGGCGCCCAATGCCCCTTGCAGGCCGCGAAAGAGGATCATCGAGTTGATATCCCAGGCGAGGCCGCACAGCATGCTCGTGATCGTGAAGCCTACCGCCGACGCAACAAAGAGCCAGCGCGTGGAGAACACTTTCGAGAGCCAGCCCGACATCGGGATCACGATGATCTCCGCGATCAGATAGGCCGTCTGCACCCAGGAAAGTTCGTCCTGGCTCGCGGAAAGACCGCCGCCGATGTCGCGCAGCGAGGAGGCGACGATCTGGATGTCGAGCGTCGCCATGAAGAAGCCGATGCACATGAGCGCGAACGCGAACGCGCGCTGCGCCATGGGCTGGAGATGCGGTTCGAGCGGCTTTGCGGGGGCCGCGGCGGCGGGCGCGGCAAGCGGGCGCTCCAGCGTGGCCTCGGTCTGGGGGGCATTCATGTCGCTCACCCTTTTCAGTGCGCCGACGCCGTCTTCACGGTGTCGCCGAGATGCACTTTCACGGTTGCGGAGAGGCCCGGGCGCAGCACGCCTTCCATGCCCTTCGGCACGTCGAGGCGAATGCGCACCGGCACGCGCTGCACGATCTTCGTGAAGTTGCCCGTGGCGTTCTCGGGCGGCAGCACGCTGAAGGTTGCGCCCGTGGCGGGCGCGAGGCTCTCCACGTAGCCGTGCAGCGTGCCGGTCGCCGCGTCGAGTTCGACGTCGGCACGGTCGCCCGCGTGCATCTTCTTCAACTGGTCTTCCTTGAAGTTCGCATCCACCCAGAGGTCGGTCGCCGGCACCACGGTCAGGAGCGGTGCGCCCACGTTCGCGAGCAGGCCCACGCGCGCCGTGCGGTTGCCGATGTAGCCGTCCACCGGCGAGCGGATCGTCGTGTACTCGACGTTCAGCGCCGCAAGCCGCTGGTTCGCTTCGGCCGTGGCGACGCGCGCCTTCGCGTCGGCCAGTTGCGCGGCCAGCACGCCCAGCTCGCGCTGCGCCGCCTGCACCGCCGCCCCGCTGCTCGCCACCGAGGCCTGCGCCTTCGCGTAGTCCGCATCGGCGCGCTCGACGAGCTGGTTCGACACCGCGTCGTCCTTCACGAGTTCGCGATAGCGCGTCTCGTCCTCGCCGCTGCGCGTGAGTTCCGCGTTCGACGCGCGCACCTCCGCCTGATGCTGGTTGATGACGGCCTCCTGCAGCACCTGGCGCGCCTCCAGCTCGGCCACGGCGGCGCGCGCGCTGTCCACCCCGGCATTCGCCTGGGCAAGCTTCGCGTCGTAGTCGCGCGCATCGAGGCGGATCAGCACCTGGTTTGCGTGCACATACTGGTTGTCCTGCACGAGGATGTCGTTCACGAAGCCGCTTACGCGCGGCGCCATCACCGTGACGTTGCCGCCCACGTAGGCATCGTCGGTCGTCTGCACGAAGCGCAGCACGAAGAACCAGTAGCCGAGCGCCAGCGCGAGCACCAGCACGACGGCGCCGACGGCCAGCGCCATCCATGGCGGCTGGGCCGTCCGGGCGCGCCCGGCGGCCTGACCTGTGGCGGAAGTGGAAGGACTCGACATGTCGCTCACCTGTGTATATGCACTAATCAAGACAAAAAAAGCGCCGTTGTTCGACTTCAAGCGAACCGGCAACGAAACTGCTGCACGACCGAAACTCCCTCAGACCGCACGCGTGACGCGAAACAGTTCGCGCCGCAGCCACGCCGCCCGTTGCGGACCGAAGCGGCGCTCGAACTCGTCCTGCGCCGAACGCCAATACTCGCCCGCAATGCCGAAGCGCTCCCGGCCTTCGGGCGTCAACGCAAGCTGACGGCGGCGCGTGGCGGCGGCGTCGGCCACGAGGCCGTTGCGCAACAATGGCCGCAGCGCACGCACGAGCGTGGTGCGCTCCATCACCAGGACCCGGCCCAATTCCGCCATCGTCAGGCTCGACCGGTGTTCGAGCGCGCCGAGTATGCTGAACTGCGTCGGTGTCAGCCCGGCCGCCGAAAGATGCCGCTCGTAAAGCTGCGACAAATGACGGGCGGCCTGGCGAACGGCGAAACAGTCGTCATGTTCGGGAAGCCGAAGTGTCGGGTTAGTGTGCATATGCACGGACTAGCGCGCAACCGGTCCGGGGACAAGTGCCAGGACCGGCATCACAGTGTGAATGCCGCGGCAATAATGGGCGCCAACCCTTCATTTTACTTACTAAAGCACCGGTGCCGCCTCCGGCCCCGACTGTTCCATCTCATCGTAGAACGCGGTCGCATGGTCGATGAAGGCGCGCACCTTGGCCGGCAGCAGCGTGCGCGTGCTGTACGCAAGCCGGATCTCGATCGCCGCGTTGATGATCTCGTAGTCGTCGAGCAAGAGCACGAGCTGGCCCGCCGCCAGCTCCGCGTGCACGAGCCCCACCGGCAGGATGCCGATGCCGAAGCCCTCCAGCGCCATCGCGCGGTTGAACTCGGGGTTGTTCGAGGCCACCTCGTAGCGCAGCGGCACGGTCACCTCTTCGTCGCCGCGACGGAACGACAGCTCCGGCTTGCGCAGCGAAGGCGGCATCGTCAGGAAGGTATGGTGCGCGAGATCGGAGGGATGCGTGGGCGCCGGATTCTGCGCGAGGTAGCCGGGCGCCGCCACGAGCGCGAGCGGAATGCGTTCGAGCAGACGCGTCACCGTGGTGTCGCTGTTGAGCATGAACGGCAGCAAGAGGCCGATGTCGAACCCGTCCGCCACGAGATCGACGGGGCGCTCCGTGAGGATCACGTCGAGCGTGACCAGCGGATGCGCGCGCTTGAAGCTGGAGATGAGCGGCACGAGCCGGCTCACCGTCGCCGTGGTGTGCGCGACGAGCCGCAGCACGCCGCTCGCCTCGCGCGTCTGCTCGGAGGCGCCTGCCTCCAGTGCGTCGAGGTCGTCCAGCACGCGGCAGCAGCCTTCATAGAAGCGCTCGGCGGTCTCGGTGAGCGAAACGGCGCGCGTCGTGCGGTGAAAGAGCCGGCTGCCGAGGCGCTTTTCGAGCCGCGCAATCGCGCGCGAGACGACCGGGGTGGTGAAGCCGTGCATGTCCGCGGCGCGCGTGAAGCTGCGCGCCTCGACCACGGAGCGGAAGATCCGCAGGCTGTCGATATAGTCCATGGGACGTTGTTGCCCGTCTTTGTCAATTGAAACCGATGGCCGCTAGCTTAGCGCCAGCCGCAATACTTTGCCCGAGGTTGCCCTCATATGCCCCTCGCCGCCGCGTCAAACGCCGCCGCCGGGCGCGCCCTCGCCGAACACCTCCGCGCAAAACGCCCGGCCGTCCGCGGAAAGGCTCGCCGTGCCCGTGCCGTCTTCCGCGAGCGTCATCACCACGAGGCCGCTGTCCACCAGCGCCGTCAAATGTCTGCGCAGCCCGCTCATTGGCACGGCGGCCTGCTTCGAGAGCTTCGCGAGCGACCACGCGCGCTCCGGCGTCTCGCGCCCGGCGCGCCAGAGCTGTTCGAGGACGGCCACCAGCACCGGGTCGATGCCCTCGTCTTCGTCGCCTGCTCCATTCGTTTCTGCGTTCATCGTCTCTTTCCTCAGATCCTCTGCGCGACCAGATCGCCAAGCGTTTTCAGCGCCGCCTCAGTCTGCGCCGTCCAGGGGTAGCTGTAGTTCAGCCGGATGTAGTGGTGAAAGTCGTCGCGCATCGAGAACATGTAACCCGGCCCGATCGTGATGCCGCGCGCGAGCGCCGCCTGATAGAGCCGCATCGAATCCACGCTCGCCGGCAGTTCCACCCACAGCACGTAGCCCCCCTGCGGGTCGGACGTGCGCGTGCCGGCAGGAAAGAAGCGCTGCACCATGGCGCGCATGAGCCGCGCCTGTTGCCGGTAGAAGCGGCGCAGGCGGCGCAGGTGGCGATCGTAGCCGTCGTGGCGCAGATAGTCGGCAAGCGCGACTTGCGGCACCGAGGGCGTGGTCAGCGTGTTCAGGAACTTGAGCTTTTCGACCTGGGCGCGATAGCGGCCCGGCATCGCCCAGCCGATGCGGTAGGAGGCCGAAAGACTTTTCGAAAACGAGGCGCAGTGCAGCACGATTCCGCTCGTGTCGAAATGCTTGAGCGGCGTGGGCCGCGTCTGCCCGAAATAAAGCTCCTGATAGACGTCGTTTTCGATGAGTGGCATGTCGTGCGCCTCGGCCAGCGCCACGAGCCGCGCCTTGCGCTCGTCGGGCATGCGAAAGCCCAGCGGGTTCTGGAAATTCGGCATCACCATGCAGGCCGCCACCTTCTGACGCCTGAGCACGCGCTCGAGCGCGTCGAGGTCGAGACCGGTCTCCGGGTGCGTGCTCACTTCGATCGCGCGCATGCCGAGCCGCTCGATGGCGTGCAGCATCGCGTAGTAGGTTGGCGATTCGACGGCCACCGTATCGCCGGGCTTCGCCACGGCCTGCAGGCTCAGATTGATGGCCTCGGTCGCGCCCACGGTAACGACGATCTCCTCGGGGTCGACCGGCGTGCCGTTTTCCGCATAGCGGCGGGCAATCTGGCGGATCAGTTCGGGGTTGCCGGGCGGCAGGTCGTCGATCAGGTTCCAGCTCGCATGGCGGCGTGCGATGGCGTTCGCGTACTGGTTGATGCGGCGCCACGGATACAGCGCCGGGTCGGGATACGGCGAGCCGAGCGGCACGGCGTCCTGCGCGCCGATGCTGCGCAGCGTGGAGAGCACGAGGCGGCTTACGTCCACGCGCGCGGCCGCGGGCGGCTTCGGAGCGCTGGCGCGGCCCGCTTTGGGCGCGGCGAGGTCGCCATCGCGCGACGCCGCGCCGCGCACACGCCGGGATTCCCGCACGAAATAGCCCGACTGCGGCCGCGACTCGATCACCCCCCGGCTCTCCAGCAAGGCGTAGGCGTGCAGCACCGTCTTGATGCTCACGCCGTGCTGCTCGCTCGCGCGCCGCACCGAGGGAATGCGCTCGCCCGCCCCGAACACGCCGCGGCGCACCGCGGCTTCGATATCGTCGGCAAGGCGTTCGTAGCGGGTCATGGTTGGCGTGGGCGGCCTGGGCGCCGATAAAGGCGGATCTCGGGGCAATCCCCGCAGTCTATGACAAATCGCCGCAACTGTATCCCTCGACTTTCCATTTTTCTGTGACCTCCGCTCGCACAGGAACACAGTAGGCTTTGCTCCACCGGGCTTCGCGCCCTGACCTCGAACACCACGCATCATGAAGAAGCCGTCCGCCCGCATCGAGCCGTATCACCACCCCGCCGCCGGCTGGGGCGCTTTGAAGCAGGTTGCGATCAACCTCGTCAAGGAAAGGGTGCCTGGCGGCGACTTCCGCATGCTGCTCAAGCAGAACCAGCCGGACGGCTTCGATTGCCCCGGCTGCGCGTGGCCCGACCGCGAGCATGCGTCCACCTTCGAGTTCTGCGAGAACGGCGTGAAGGCCGTGGCCGCCGAAGCCACGGGCAAGCGCGTCACGCCCGCGTTCTTCGAGGCCCACACGGTCAGCGAACTGATGACCCAGTCCGACTACGAACTGGAGCAGCACGGCCGCCTGACCGATCCGCTCGTCTACGACGCCGCGCGCGACCGCTACGTGCCCATTACGTGGGACGACGCGTTCAAGCTCGTCGCGAAGCATCTCAAGGCGCTGGACGATCCGAACCGCGCCGCGTTCTACACCTCGGGCCGCGCGAGCAACGAAGCCGCGTTCCTCTACCAGCTTTTCGTGCGCCTGTACGGCACGAACAACTTCCCCGACTGCTCGAACATGTGCCACGAGGCCACGAGCCGCGGCTTGCCGGGCACGGTGGGGATCGGCAAGGGCACGGTCACGCTCGACGACTTCGAGCACGCCGACACGCTTCTCATCTTCGGCCAGAATCCCGCCACCAACCATCCGCGCATGCTGGGCGAGCTGCGCGAGTGCGCGAAGCGCGGCGCGACCATCGTCTCGATCAATCCGCTCAAGGAGCGCGGGCTCGAACGCTTTGCGAGCCCGCAGCATACGTTCGACATGCTCTCGCCCTCCGGCGTGAAGATCAGTTCGGTGTTCATCCGGCCGCGCGTCGGCGGCGATTTCGCGCTCATCAAGGGCGTGGCCAAGCGCGTGATCGAACTCAACGACGCGGCGCTCGCGGCCGGCGGCGAACGCGTGCTCGACATCGACTTCATCGCGCAGCATACGGTGGGCTTCGCCGCCTTCGCCGAGGATCTGCGAGCCGAGTCGTGGGACACCCTCGTCGCCGAAGCCGGCGTGCCGCTCGAAGAGGTGCTGAGGCTCGCGGACATCTACGCGAAGGGGCGCGCCGTGATCTCGACGTGGGGCATGGGTCTCACGCAGCACAAGAACTCGGTGCCGACGATCCAGTTGCTCTCGAACCTCATGATGATGCGCGGGAACATCGGCCGGCGCGGCGCGGGCCTGTGCCCCGTGCGCGGCCATTCGAACGTGCAGGGCGACCGCACGGTGGGCATCGAGGAAAAGCCGACCCAGGCGTTCCTCGACCGTCTCGGCAAGGCCTACGATTTCGAGCCGCCGCGCGAGCACGGCTACGACGTGGTGGAAACGATCCACGCCATGCTCGAAGGCAAGGTGAAGGTGTTCATCGGCCTGGGCGGCAACTTCTCGATTGCGACGCCCGACACGCCGCGCACGTGGGAAGCGATGCGGGCCTGCGATCTCACGGTACACATCACCACGAAACTCAACCGCAGCCACCTCGTGCACGGCCGCGACGCGCTGATCCTGCCCACGCTCGGCCGCACCGAAATCGACCTGCAGAACGGCGTGCCGCAAGGTGTGACCGTGGAAGATTCGATGAGCATGGTCCACATCTCGTACGGCATGAACCGTCCGGCTTCGGCGAACCTGCTTTCGGAGATCGCCATCGTCGCGCGCATGGCGCACGCCACGCTCGGCAGCGGCAAGGTGGACTGGCTCGATCTGGCGAGCCACTACGCGAAGATTCGCGACGGCATCGAGAAGGTGTTCGACGGCTTCGAGAACTACAACGAGCGCCTCAAGAAGCCGGGCGGCTTTCACCTCGGCGTGGCCTCGCGCGACCGCGTATGGAAGACGCCGAGCGGCAAGGCGCAGTTCGTCGTGCATCCCGTCGCGCTCGACACGCCCCTGCACCGCGCGCGCGCCTTGCACGGCGAGCGGCTCCTCACGCTGATGACGACGCGCTCGCACGATCAGTACAACACGACGATCTACGGCCTCGACGACCGCTATCGCGGCGTGTACGGCCTGCGCCGCGTGCTGTTCGCGAACCGCGAGGATCTCGCGATGCTCGGCTTCGAGGCGGGCCAGCACGTGGACATCACGAGCGTCTGGGACGACGGCGTGAAGCGGCACGTGGAGGACTTCCTGCTCGTGGAGTACGACATTCCGCGCGGCTGCCTCGGCGCCTACTACCCCGAGACGAATCCGCTCGTGCCGCTCTCCTCCGTCGCGGACGGCGCCGGCACGCCCACGTCCAAGTCGATTCCCGTGCTGCTGAGCCCGGCGAAAGCAGCTGCAGTGCCGGAAGTGAATGCGGCGCGCGCCGAAGCCGGCGTGGCCTGAACGCGCGCGCCGCGACTCACGCGCGTTCGAAAAGAGTCAGGCCGGCTTCACCCCGCCAGCTTGCGAAACGTCTCCAGCACGGCGTCGCCCTTGAACGGCTTGACGATCCAGCCGCGCACGCCGGCCGCCTTGCCGCGCTCCTTCATGGCCGGGCTGCTTTCCGTCGTCAGCATCACCACGTTGACGGCCGTGTTCGAAAGCTCGCTGCGAATCTTCTCGACCATCGTGAGGCCGTCCATGTTGGGCATGTTCACGTCGCTCACCACGAGCTTCACGCCGGGATTCGAGCGCAGCTTCGCGAGACCGTCCTTGCCGTCCACTGCCGTGTCCACGTCGAGACCGTTCTTGCGCAGAAAGCCCGCCACTTCGTCGCGCACCGTGCTCGAGTCGTCCACCACCAGAATCTTTGCCATATCGATACTCCTTTGCGCCGCGTGCAGCGCTTCCTTCGTTAAAACAGTTCCAGCTCGCCCGCCCCTTCGCTGGCCGTTTCCGTTTGTGCCGCGACGAAGTCGAGCGGTGTCTGCGAGCAGACGCACAGCGTCGCGCCAAGCCGCACACTGCCGTCGAGCGTAAGCGCATAGGTGGAGACATAGTCCGGCTTCAGCTCGTGCAGGTACGGCAGGCACGCGCTGCTGAGCGCATACGGCGTGGACATGCCGAGGTCCGGAAAATGATTGACGAGCTGCTGGTTCATCGCCCCGCAGCACAGGTTGCCGAACTCCATGAAACATTCGGTGAGCGAGCGCTGCACATCGCCCACGTGGCCCAGGTAGTACTGGCGCGTCGCTTCGTCGTCTTCGAAGTGCAACAGCAGCAGCAGGCGGAACTGCATCGACGAGATCGTGAGCACGACGACATGCTCGCCCTGCGCCGCTTCCGCCGGGCGCGGGCTGATCTCGCAGCCATGCTGCTCGTCCGTCACGAGACGCGTGCGCACCGCCGAAAAGAAGATGCGCTCGATGCTGTCCTTTGCCTGCGCGCCGATCATGCGTGTGCCTCGGTACGCGCTTCCCCGAGATGCGCCTGCAACTGGTTCGAGAGCGATTCCACGCTCGCCAGCGAGGCCGCGATCATCTTGCCGCCTGCCTGAATGTCCTGGAACGTGGCTGCCGTGATGAGGTCGTTGCGGTTCAGGCTGTCACGGTAGCTCTTCGAGAGGTCCTGCGAGCGCGTGGCGAGCGCGCGCACCTCGCCCGCCACGATCGAGAAGCCGCGGCCGGCCGCCCCCGCGCGCGCCGCTTCGATCGATGCGTTGAGCGAAACGATCAGCACGTGGCTCACGATCGACGAGAGCTCCTGATTCTTCTGGTGCATGTCGTGGTTCTGCGCCATCAGCGAGATCATTTGCTCGTGCCAGCGCTCGAAGGTAGCGGACATGAGCCGCAGGCGCGTGGCCTCCCCCGCGATGCGCGAGGCGCGCTGCAGGGCGTCCTCGCTGCGCGTGCGCGCTTCGTCGAGCGCGGCCTCCAGGGCATCCGCGAGCGACTTGCGCTGGGCCAGCTCGGCACGCAGCGTGTCGATCTGCGCATGGAGCGCGCCGGTTTCCTGCGTGACGGCGGCCACGCGTTCGTCCGCGAGTTCCTCGGCCTGCGCGAGCGCGGCGCCATGCGCGGCGAGCTGCGTTTCGGACGCGCGGCGCGACAACGCGCGCTGCCGCGCCTGCATCGCCGCGGCGGCAAACGCCACGAGCGCGGCCCCGGCCGCGCCCCCCAACAAGATCGGTAACACCACTTCAGCCCCCACCATCGATCAATCCGCCAGCGCCCGCGCGTGCGCGGCGCGATCGGCGCCGCTCACGGCCCATTGCTGCGGCAGCCAGACTATCGTTTCGAAGTGGCGGTAATCCGCGCCTTGCCGGCTGTCCGTGAAGCGCAGCTCGATGCGGCCGCCTTCGCGTTCGAGGAACGCACGCACCGCATCCATGCCCACGCCGCGGCCCGACACCTCGGTCACGTGCTGCGCCGTCGAGAAACCCGCGTGGAAAATGAAGCCGGCAATCGTCTCGTCGCTCGCGGCTTCGTCCTGGGCGAGCCAGCCGCGCTCCTCCGCAATGCTGCGGATGCGTGCAAGCGCGAGGCCACGGCCGTCGTCGGCGAGCACCATCTTCAGGGCGCCGCCTTCCACGTTCGCCGCGATGTCGATATGGCCCGCCTCGTCCTTGCCCTGCGCGCGGCGCTGCGCCGGCATTTCGATGCCGTGGTCGAGCGAGTTGCGCAGCAGGTGCGTAAACACGTCTTTCACCGTGGGCGCCACTTCGCTCTTCAGGCGCAAATCATGGTCCGCAATCCTCACGATCGGCGCGACCTTGTCCAGCTCTTCGGCCAGCGATGGCAGCGAGTCGAGCACGCCCGCCAACGCATCGCCTACCGTTTCGGTACCGATACGGGCGAGCAGGCCGCGCACCGCCTCGCGCATGGCGCGCAGCGAAGCGAGGTCGTCGTCGCGAGCGGCGTCGAGCGCGCGCAGGCTGGCTTCGATCTGTTCGCGCGCCACGCTCACGCGCCCTTCCCGACCCTTCGCACCCGCGCCGCGGCCCAGGCTCTCGGCATTGATCGTCGCGTAGTGCTCGAGCGAATGCTTCACGCGCTCGAGATCCTCGATCAGCGACTGCTGGTCCCACGTGTGATCGGGGTCCTCGCGGCGCAGCGCGTCGTAGCGCTGCTCGACCTCGTGCACGACGCCCGTGAGGTGCTGCAGGCTGTACGTGCGCGCATTGCCCTTCACCGTGTGCATGTTGCGGAATAGTTCCGCGACGGCATCCATGTCGGCGCAGTCGTTCTGGCGAATGATGCGTTCGTTTTCGTGGATGAAGCCCTTCGAGCTTTCCACGAACTGATGGAACTTCTCTTCGCTCACCGCGAGAATCTCGCCGATCATCTGCAGGCGGCGCTTCTGCTCGCCGGCTTCCGCCGCGAGTTCGCGCAGTTCGGTCACGTCGCGCACGCACAGCATGAGGCGCACGACCACGTCGTTTTCGTCGGTGATCGCCGACCAGCTCAGGTCGAGCACCTTCTCGCGGCCGTCGGGCATCGTGCGCGTGATCTCGTTCACGAGCAGATGCTGGTTGAACGCGAAGTTCACGCTGTCTTCGCCAAGGCACGCATCGACCGCGGCTTGAACCTGGGCGATCGTGTCGGCGTCGAGCGTCGTGTTGGCGAAAACGAGGTCCATGAGCGGACGGCCGGCAATCTCGTTAGTTTCGAAGATCGCTTCCAGATACGCCGAGTACTCGTTGTGAATGGTCGCGCCTTCGATCACCGTGAGAATGCCCTGCTGCATGTTCTGCAGCATCGCCTGGATGTCGTCGGTCTTGCGCTTGAGCTGCGCGGAGCTCTGCTGGATCTTCTCGATCATGCCGTTGAAGGCGACGATCGAGTGGCCGATTTCGTCCATGCGGCCCACGGGCACGCGCCGCGTGAAGTCCTGGTTCGAGGCGATCTCGCTCATCATCGCCTGCATGCTCGAAAGCGGTCGCGTGATCTGGCGATACAGCAGGAGGCCGATCAGCGTGAGCAGCACGATCGCGCCGCCCGTCACGCCGGCGATGGCGCTCGTGGTGGTGTCGAGCGTGCCGTTGAGCGCCGTGATCGCGTCGTCTTTCTGGCGGTTCTTCTCGACGCGCAGCGTCGTGACGATGCCTTCGAGTTCGTCGCGGTACTGCGCGACGTTCGCGAAGAGGTAGGCCTGCGCGAGCTCGTTCTTGCCCGCGGCCTTCATTTTCGCGGTGTCGTCGATCGCGGAGAAGTAGTTCGCGATGCTGTCGTCGGCCTGCGCGACAAGACCTTCCTGCGCGTGGCTCGCAGCAGCCTTGCGCTGCACGTCGAGCGCGGCGCGCAGCGCGGCTTCCTTGGTCTTCAGGTCGTCCTGCGCCTGCGAGACCATGTTCGCGTCGGGCGCGTAGACGAGCGTCATGGTGGCAAGCTGCACGTCCTTCACGAGCGCGACGAGATCGGAGGAAGCCAGCGCGCTCGGCACGACACCTTGCGTCACCTGGCGGACGTCGGCGGCGCTGCGGCGTGTCTGGTAGACCGCGTAGCCGCCGATGGCGGACAGCGCGACGAACATCAGAACGATGAGTAGCGTGATGCGGTGACGAATGGTCATGTCGAAATCCCCGGGCCGTCAGTGCGCCGGCCGCACTATCGTTGTGCGACTCATGACGCATAGGCCATCTATTCGAGCGTGGGATTATCGCGGGGGGTATGTGACGCTGTTGTGAATCTTCACAGGAATGTGTCCTGGCGCACGGTGACGCGCGAGGCGAAAGGGTAAAGGCCGGGTAGCGGCCACCTTGCGATAAGATCGATGCTCGCCTTTCAAAACGGGAACTCGCCGTGCCCTCATCGCCCCGAACCGCTGCCGTGCCCCAATTCTGGCGCGACGAGGCGCTGCCGTTCATCGAGGTCCGCGCGATTGCCGACGGCCGCAAGGTGCGCTACGGCCTGCACGCGCATAGCACGTTTTCGGTCGGCGCGGTAACGGGCGGGCGCAGCACTTACCTGAACGGTCGCACGCTCGAGTCCATTGGCGCGGGCACGGTCGTGGTGGTCAATCCCGAAGTCGCGCATGCGTGCAATCCGGCCGAAGACGCGCCGTGGGCCTACCGCATGTTCTATCTGGACGTGGACTGGCTCGCGCAACGGCAGCAGGATCTGGGCTTCAACGCCGGTCAGGGCTTTCGTGCGTTCGAACAGACCTTGAGCCTGCGTGCCGATCTCTTCGCCGGGCTCAACCGGCTCTACGCGCTGCTCACCGATACGCACGAGAGCACGCTGCGCAAGGAAAGCGCCGTCACGGCCTATTTTTCGACGCTGCAACAAACGCTGAATCCCGCGCCTGCCAGCGCGCGCGAGCCGAACCATCGTCTCGCGCGCGCCGCCGAATACATCGACGACAACTACACGCGCACGCTCAGGCTGGAAGAAATCTGCGCGGCGGCCGACCTCTCGCCTTCGTATCTGATCCGCGCGTTCAGGCAGCAGTACGGCATGACGCCTCACGCTTATGTCGTGAACCGGCGCATCGAATTCAGCCGGGCTCAACTACGGCGTGGACGAGCCATCGCCGATGTCGCCGCGGATGCCGGCTTTGCCGATCAGGCGCATCTCCAGCGCGCGTTCCGCCAGTTCGTTGCTGCGACGCCAGGACAGTACCGCGCGGGACAGTAGCGCGGCAACGCCTGAATGCCGCTCAGGTCTTGAGCAGATACAGCGCGCTCGCGGCAAGCAGCACCGCCATGCTGCGGTTCACGAGGCGCATCCGCGCCGGCTTGCGCAGCGCCTGGCGCAACGACGCGCCGGCCCAGGCCCAGCAGGCGATCGAGAGATAGCAGACGACGCAGTAGATCGCGGCGAACTGCCAGACCAGCACCTTCTCGCCCGAGGCCGCATAGGCCCCCATGCCCGCCACCGAGGCGAGCCACGCCTTCGGGTTGAACCACTGCATGGCCGCGCCCACCCACAGCGAGGGGCCGCGCGCGGCGGCGGCGGTGCCGATCTCGCCCTTGTCGGCGGCAAGGCGCCAGGCCACGTAGAGCAGGAAGGCCACGCCAGCCCAGCGAATCGCGCGCGTGAGCCACGGCCATTGCGCGAGCAGTTCGTGCAGCCCGAGCCCGATCAGCAGCAGAAGCAGCACGAAGCCGACTGTCGCGCCGGTCACGTGGCGCAGGCTCGCGCGAAATCCATACCGCGTGCCCGCGCCCAACGCGACGACATTGACGGGTCCTGGAGTAATCGACGTGGCCAGCGCGAAAGCGGCCATGGAAAGTGCCATGCTCACGGTCATCCTCGGGTTATCGCGGGTTATCGCGGGTTATGTTCGTTACGCCCGGCGGGCGAGTGCATCACCGGCCCAAGCGTAAGGGGACCGCGCAAGCGCGTATTGAAGGAAATTGCCCTCGCCGGCCAGCAAGAGCCCTGAAGACCGAAGCGCAAGGTCGAAGTCACGCTATCATTCGCCGGACGGCGCGTTCCGCCTCCGCGCGAATGCCGGCAACCTGCGCAGCGCACGGCGCTCATCCTGAACGGAACACCCCCATGGAACGGAAGAAAATACTGGTCATCGGCATCGGCGCGGGCGACCCCGACTACCTGACCGTGCAGGCCATCAATGCGCTCAATCAGGCAGACGTGTTCTTCGTGATGGACAAGGGCCCCGCAAAGGACAAGCTCGTGGCGCTGCGCAAGACAATCTGCGCGCGTTTCATCAAGGATCGCGACTACCGTATCGTCGAAGCGGCAAGCCCCGAGCGGCGGCGCGACGGCACCGACTATCGCGCGGCCGTCGAGGAACTGAACCGCGACAAGCAGCGCGTGTTCGAACGGCTCATCGAAGAGGAACTCGAAAACGGCCAGTGCGGCGCCTTTCTCGTGTGGGGCGACCCGTCGCTCTACGACAGCACGATTCGCATTCTCGACGCGATACAGGCGCAAAAGCGCCTCGCGTTCGACTTCGAGGTGATTCCGGGCATCAGCAGCGTTCAGGCGCTTGCCGCGAAGCATCGCGTGCCGCTCAACTTCATCGGTCGACCCGTGGCGATCACGACCGGGCGCCGTCTCGCGCAGGGCTTTCCTGCGGACACGGACAGCGTGGTCGTGATGCTCGACGCGCAGAACGCCTACCGCGACCTCGCGGACGAAGACCTCGACATCTACTGGGGCGCCTATGTCGGCACGCCCGACGAGATTCTCATATCGGGCCGCCTCGACGAGGTGAAGGACGAGATCGTTCGCGTGCGCGGCGAGGCGCGCGACGCAAATGGCTGGATCATGGACACCTATCTGCTGCGCCGGCGCGGCGTGGAAAACGAAGGCGATTGAGGGCCCCCCAGGTCACCCCCAAGCCACCCAGGCGCGGCGGCGCCCCCTCGGGCGCGATCAGGCCAGCCCTGCGCAGACGGCCACGATGATCGAGCCGATCACGAGCACGGCGCCCACCGTCTTGCGCTTGTTGAGCTCGGTCCACAGCAGCACGCCGGTCAGCGAAAGCAGGATCAGCGCGCCCGCGAAGCTGTCGATGAAGAGCACCCAGCCCACGCTCATGCCCACGCCCTTGTGCAGGTTCGTGAGCGTGGCGAGCAGCGAGTTGCTGTTGCGCTTGAGCGTGACGAAATCGTTGCCGTCCCAGTACTCGACCGTGACGCTCTCGTGCGGCGACGAGAACATCAACTGCCAGTGCTCGGGCTGAACGGTCTCGCGGTCGCCCCAGGCCACGGGATGTTCCGGCTCCTTCTGCACGCGGCCAACGCGCGTCGGCAGCTTCAGATCCGGCTGCCCTTGCAACCACTTCACGAGCGCGCGCGGCGTTTCGGGCGCGGGATCGGGCAACTTGAGCTGCACGGTCGAAACCTGCGGTGCGCCCGTCGAAATACGCAGCGGCTCGCCGCGATGGTTGAGCACGAAACCCGTCACGCCGAACAGGAGGCCCAGCGCCGCGCCCCAGAGTCCCACCCAGCCGTGCACCTTGCGCAACCATTTGATGAAGGTCGCGCGGCGCGAACCGCGGCGTGAACGTTTCGCGCGCTCATCGCGCGCCGCGGCGTCGAGTTGCGCCGGGCGCGGCTTCGCCGCCTCGATTTCCACGGCCTCGGGATAGTTCACGTTTCACTCCAGATGCGCAAAAGGTTGTGATAGCAACCGACCAGGCTGCGGCGGGCCTGCGCGTCCGCGTCGCTCGCGTTCAGGCGCTGGATCGCCGTGTCCATGTCGAAAAGCAGCGCGCGCTGGGTATCGCTGCGCACGAGGCTCTGCACCCAGAAGAAACTTGCGAGGCGCACGCCGCGCGTGACCGGCGTGACCTGATGCAGGCTCGTGGCCGGATAGACGATCATGTCGCCGGCCGGCAGCTTGACCTCCTGCACGCCGTAGCTGTCCTCGACCACGAGCTCGCCGCCGTCGTACTCGTCGGGCGCCGAAAGAAACAACGTCACTGAAACGTCCGTGCGCAGCTTCACGCCGTTGGGCAGCACCCGCACGGCGCCGTCCACGTGGCTGCCGAACGTCATGCCGCCCTCGTAACGGCTGAAGAGCGGCGGATACACCTGATTGGGCAGCGCCGCGCTGATGAAGAGCGGATTGCGCTCGATGGCGGCCAGCACCACATCGCCCAGTTCGCGCGCGATCGGCGTGTGCTCGGCGATCTGCTGATTGCGCTTCACGGGCGCGCCGGTATAACCGGCCGTCGCGCGGCCGTCCACCCAGGCGTCGCCCGCACGGTCGAGCCGCTCGCGCAGGCCGCGCACCTGGTCGGGTGTCAGTACATTCGGTATGTGCACCAGCATCGGGTTTCCTTTCCATCCGCCACGCTCGCCACGCGCGTAAAACCGCGCATTGTGCGCGACTTTTCGGGCAATTGCGTTACGGCGTGTGACGGCATCTTGCGCTCACAGCCGATAGTCGAAGGTCGCGAGCAGCGTGCGTCCCACGCCCGGCACCGAGCGCCCGCCATCGGATTGAATGAGCGCGTCGTAGTAGAACTTGTTGGTGAGGTTCAGCAGGTTCAGGCGAACGTCCCACTTCTTCTGGTGATATTCGGCCATCGCATCCCAGCGCGTGTAGCCGCCTACCGAAACGTAGTTCGTGTTCGCCGCATAACGCGCCGACATGTAGGTCGGGCCGCCGCCCACTTCCCAGTGCGGCGCCACCTCGTAAGTTGTCCAGAGCGTCAGCGTGTTGCGCGGCGTGTTCGCGAGCGTGTTGCCCTGGGTGCCGTCCAGCGCCTGGAGCACGACGCCGTCCATGTAGGTGTAGCCGCCGAACACCTGCCATTTGTCCGTGAGGTGGCCGCTCACGCCCGCCTGGAAGCCACGCACGCGCACGTCGCCTTCCAGCAGGTACTCGCCCGAGGAGGTTTGCGTGCGCGCGTTGTTCATCTCCTGCTGGAACAGCGCCGAAGTCACCGAAAGATTGCCGTTCAGCAGATCCCACTTGCCGCCCACCTCGTACGACTTGGTGGTTTCCGGCGCGAGATTCTGCGTATTGTTCGTGACGGTGAGCGATTCGAGCGACGGGTCGAACGAAGTGCCGTAAGAGAAATAGTAGGACTGCCAGTCGGTGGGCTGATAGATCACGCCGGCGCGCACGCTCGTGAACGTGTTGGTCTGGTCCGCATAGCCCGGCGCGCTGATCGTGTTCGAGATGTGCGCCTGAAAGCGGTCCCAGCGCAGCCCGCCTATCAGCTTCCAGTGCTCGCCCAACGACATCGTCTCGTTCATGTAGGCCGCGAGCGAGGTCGCGCCCGACTCGGCGTGATTGCCCACGGTCTGCGTGACGTTCGATGGCGTGGACATGTACGCCGGATCGAGCAGCGAGAGAATCGGCAGATTGTTGCGCGTATAGGCCTGGTTCGTATAGCTGTCGTGGCCGACCTCGACACCCGCGATCACGTCGTGCTTGAGGAAGCCCGTGTCGAACTTGTACTCGGCCATCGAGTCGTTGTAGATCGAGTGGTTCTCGATCACGCGGTCGTGGCTCGCAAGCTTGACGTAGAGGTCCGAGAGCGGCAGCGTCGTGTAGTTGCCGTTCGAGAGCGCCGGGCTCGTGGCCAGCGGACCGGTCAGCACGGCGCCGGCCGCGGTCTCGCGCGCGTCGGTGAGCGAGTGCGAGAACTCGGTCTGGTTGGTAATCTTGAACTGGTCGTTGAACTTGTGATCGACGCGCGCCGTGACCGTCTGGACGTCCTGGATCGTGCGGTCGTCAGTAAGGCCGTAATACGTGCTCTTCGACGGCGCGAACGCATGGCCGTTGATCGACTGCACGCCGTAATCGGGCATGTCGTAGTTGTGCTGGATCAGCGCGGAGAGCGTCACCTCGGTCGGCGTGCCGATGCCGAAGCGCAGTTCGGGCGCGATACCGTAGTCCTTGTTCTTCATCTCGTCGCGCGTGGAACCGAGCGACTGGCCGAACGCATTCAGGCGGAACGCCGCCGTGTCGCCCAGCGGATGGTTCAGGTCGACACTCGTGCGATAGCGGTCGTCGGTCCCGACCGTGGTCGAGACTTCCGCCGACGGCGTGAGATTGGCCTTCTTCGACACCTGGTTCACCACGCCGCCTGTCGAGCCGCGGCCGAACAGCATGGACGAAGGGCCGTAGAGCACTTCGATGGCGTCGAGGTCGAAGGTGTCGCGATAGTACTGGTTGCGGTCGCGGAAGCCGTCGAGGTAGATGTCGTTCTGCGCCGTGAAGCCGCGCAGGTTGATGTTGTTGCCGATCTGGCCGCCTTCCGCGCCGCCTATCGTGATACCGGGCGCGTTGCGCAGCGCGTCCTGGAACGAGGTCGCGCCCTGCGACTGCATCACGGCCTTGTTGATGACCGTGACCGACTGCGGGATGTCGCGCAGCGCCGTGGGCGTCTTCGCGCCCACCGTCGAGCGCTCGGCCTGGAAGTCCTGGGGATCGGTCTGGCCCGACACGGAGATGGCGGGGAGCGTCGAGCCTTCCGCCGCAGCGGAGGAGGCCGCGGCTGGTGCGGCGGCGGCCGGAGCGCTCTGCGCGAGCGCGGTGGAAGCGAAGGGCACGGCAAAAGCCAGCGCGAGCGCACTCGCGAGCGGCGTCCTGTTCAACATGGGAGTCCTGTCCGACGAAGGCCCCGGCCGGCTGGACATGCGTGACAGCGCATGACGGCACGGGTGCGTTGGCTGGCTGGGCCGCCCCTCAAACAGACAAGGACACGACGCTACGCTGGCTGGTTGTTATTGATTGGACCGATGCGTTTTGGGTCGATCCGAATGAGAATCGGTATCATTTCATATGTTTCTATTTATTTCAATCGTAGGGTTGTTGTTAGTAAGGGTTTGGAATATTTCTGGAAATTACAGGGTGTGAAATGGAAATGTAATTTTTCGTGGGCCGTCTGATTGGGCCCGCGAGGGTATGAGGGCGGCATGCCGTTATCCACAGAAACCGTGGAAAGGTCCGTGGATAACACCTGACCAATCGCGTCAAGACCTTGTTGCGCAAAGATTTTCTGCTCGTGCGTGGGGAGTGGCGTCGTTTCCGTGCATCTGCAAACATCTTCCCCGAGTTTCCCCACGGCGTCCTGTCAAACCCAAGGAGCGCGTGCCGCGCAGCGGGATCGTCTTCATCGCACTTCAACCGTACCAGCCGCACGCACGGCGTTTCTTCAAATATCGTCGTAACCCGGACAGCACGATCCCTAACATGGCGGCAACGACAAGGGAGTAAATCAGCCAAAGAGCGAAAAGACCGATTGTCTCGATGTCCTCGGGATTGAGCGGGTCATGCATGCCCGTCAGGTGCATCCCTGCACGAATGGTGACGTCGAGCCAATACGGCATTTCGAATGAAAACGACGAAAGGGCTTTGCCTATCCACCACCCTCCGACAACCGACGCGGCAATGAACGCAATCAGATATGCCGCGCGTCGAAGTAGCCGATTCATCGAACGTCCACCGTACCGTAAGCGCGCAACGGGCCACCGGGAACCGGCAAGTCGGGCTTATGAGACCGGATGTACCGCCGTAGCCGATCGAATTCAAGGTGATTGATAACGGTAATGCATCCTTCGCTAAGTCGCATTTGCCCTTCAGGATGAATGCGAAAGTTACCACGCCTGATACTGTTAATCATGGTTGTATCGCCTGTGTTCGTCTCTCAACCACAGATGCAAAGGAACTGCCATTGTGGAACCTCTCTGGAAGCGGAATGTGATGGAGCCTTATTTCTTGATATGCGACCAGATCAGCAGGGTGATATCGAACTACTCTGAAAAGCATTTGCACCATGAGTATTGCCAGGTCGCATCGAGTGATACACGCTGGATGCCATCCGCGCGATCAGCCGCCACTACGACGCGGACTCGCCCGTGCGGTCTGCTAACCCCGTTCAGTGCCCGCTCGCCCGCTTTGCGTTCGCGGGCATCCGTCGAATTGATTCGCGCCTTGAGGTCCATCAGCATCAAGTGACTTGATGCGCCCCGCATTTGAGTTTTCGTAGTATGGAGTTTACCGTGACGCATCGTTCGAATTACTGATAATTCTGACAGGATGGCGATGGACCTGGAACTTCCAGAGCGCTACGTGCACGAACTGCGCTATATCACCGCCTTGTTTGGCGAGTTCACACAGGGGCATGTGAAGATCGCTGCCAGGCTGGGCGTCCAGGCGAGCGAGGTCGGGAACCGTTACGTGGAGCGACTGCTCCAGGGGGCGGCCTTCATCAATGCCCGCACATGCCTGCACATCGACCGCTGGCCCCTTGAGATTCCGCTGCGCATCCTGGAGGGCGTCAATCCGAATTTCGCAGCACCACAGCCGTCGATGGGCGTGGTGCGTTTCTATCTCGACGCCTTGGCGGCGCACAGCCCGCAGGGCCTCACCCTGCCACGGCACACGACGCTCACGATGGGCGAGGCCGGGGACAACGCCACGCTCTGCGAATTCCTCACGAGCCAGCCGGTCGGGATATGGCCTCTCGGAATTGAGTACCTGCGATTTACCGGCATTCCCCCTGACATTCCGAGCCTGCATCGTTACCTCCACAACAGCGATGACCTGACGCGTTTGCGTAGTGCATTGCGCGTTCGCCTCGCGACCCTCAATGGCACGCCGCTCGCCCGCCTTGACGGGCTGGACCGCCTGCCTGTCTATCTGTGTGGCGAGGAAGCGCTGGCTTCGCGCCTGTTCGAGCTGATTCACACGTCGGTGATGGGCATATCGGGTGAGTTCGATCAGTGCAACCTGTACGGCGCACAGGTTCCCGGCATGCCAGGCATGCGGGTGGGGTATGAGGGGCTGGAGCCGGACGAAAGCCTCTTGCGCCCGGTGCGACTGAAGTTCTACGGGCAGATGCAGGTCCAAGAATATTATGCGCTGCCGTCCCGGTTCTGGTTCTTCACCCTCACGGGCCTCGCTGCTGGTCTGAAAAGGATAGAAGGACCAGCGGTTGAGATCGTGCTACTGCTCAACCGCGAAGTCGCCGCGTTTGACCAGCAGGTCGATGCGTCGCAGCTTGCACTTTTCTGCGCACCCGTGACCAACTATTTTCCGATCATGACGGCGCGGCTCGATATCAATCCACAGGACACCGAGCACCGGCTTACGCCCGTGGTGGACAAACCGGACGATTACGGGGTGCATTCGGTTGATTTCGTGGTCGGGCAGGTGAACGAGGACTCTGAGCACATTCCCTTTCGTCCGCTTGACACGGCCCTTTCCGACAATACGCGCCGTAGCCCGCGCTACTTCTCGCTGCGGCGTGAGCTGGAACTGGTCGGGAACAACGAATGCCGGTACGACACCCTTCAGCAGTTTGTCCGCACACATACGTGGCTGAAACTGCTTGGCCCCGCACGCGAGCCGGACGACAGCGATGTGCACCACCTCACGCTGCACGCCTGGCTCACCAACGAGGACCTGTCCTGCGTGCTGCCACGCAACGGCGTGAACGATCTGGTCGTGAAGGATGCGAAGTCTGTGGCGGGCGTCGGGTTCGTGCACGGGCCGACCGCGCCCAGGCCGCCGCTGGCCCACGGGGCGAGCGGCGATGCCGCCCGGGAACTCGTACGCCGGCTTCACCTGGAACTGGCGGTCTTTGACGATGAGTTTCACGAACCATCGCCAGGGCAGGGCCTATCGCATCTACCTGCCGGACGGCACGCTCGGGCAGCAGGGCATGCTGACCGATGGGG
>NZ_JBANLK010000013.1:0-128514 GCF_054968425.1 Paraburkholderia sp. AV2 | reverse complement strand
GCAAGGCGGCGCAACAGGTGTCGCTGTCGCAACCCGCGACGACGAAGTCGTTGCGTGAAATCGAAGCGCTGTTCGGTGCCGAACTTTTCTCGCGCTCGCCGCGCGGGATCGTAGCGAACGAACTGGGGCGCTGTGTGATCCGTCACGCGCGGGCGCTGCGTTCGGAGATCAGCGCCTTGCGCGACGAACTCGCCGCGATCATGCGCGGCGGCGGCGGCACGCTGGCGATCGGCGCCGTGATGGGGTCGATGCCGGTGTGGCTCACGCCGGTCCTCAAGAGCCTGCGCGAGGTGCAGCCCGACGTTTCCGTCGAGGTGTGGGAGGACAACAGCGCGAGGCTTCTGTCGATGCTCGATCAGCGTTTGCTCGATCTGGTGATCGGGAGGCCGAGCGTTAGCGTGCATCCGGACGCCTATGATTTCGTACCGCTCGAAATCGAAGAGGTCTGTCTCATCGTTGAAGGTCGGGATCCGCTCATGCGTAAGCCACCGACGAAGCTCGCCGATCTCGCGGACAACCCCTGGATCGTTCCGCAGGCAACGCTGCCGATGCGCTCGCTGCTCGAGCAACTCTTCGACGATGCGCAACTACCGTTTCCTCGTTATGCGATCGAGACTTCGTCGACCTTCGCAACCGTCTCGCTGCTACGGTCAGGAGCCGGCACAGTCGGTCTGATGCCGCTCAAGGTCGCGCAATACTTTGCGGAGTTCGGCCTTGTTGGGATCCTGCCGTTGCAGATCGAGCGACGCGGTGCGCCTTATGGCATCGCGACACGGCGAGGCGCGACCTTATCGCAGCCCGTGCAGCGGTTCATCGATCTATGCAAGATGAAGCGGGACGGCGATACCGGCCATCTCTGACCCAGGCGGCTGCGAGAGGGCGAGAACAGCGCGGCAGAATATATGAGTGTGGTTGATCGCGTTGCCCGATATCGGACCGGGTGCATTCGAGATGCGATCAACGGGAAGAAGTCGATATCGTCAACTGGCGCGTCAACTCGTCGATGACTACGGACTTCGGCCTGGATGCACTTGAGCAGACGCTGTCTGTTCGCCAGCCGGACAATGACGGGACGCCGCCAGAGACGACGCATTCCGAGTTGACGGATTGTATGACAGGAATATAATCATGCAAAATTAGAGCGTGATCCGACGACGGGCACGCCATCACCGTGGACGGAGACGCGTCATGCTTGCTGAAGCTCGAATCGGGTTACGCCTCGACAGTGTTCCGCTGTCGCGTTTTCACTGGCGGCTGCTCGCGCTGATCGCGGCGGGCATGTATTTCGACTCCTTCGATATCTACATCGCCGGCACGGTGCTGGCCGCGATGATCCATAGCGGCGAGTCGACGCTGCGCCTGAACGCGACGTTCGTGTCGGTCACCTTCATCGGCATGATGGCGGGCGCGTGGCTTTCGGGCGTGCTCGGCGACCGCTTCGGCCGGCGCTTCTGCTATCAGTTCAATCTCGGCATCTACGGCTTTGCGTCGATCGCGGCCGCGCTCGCGCCGTCCATTTACTGGCTGATCTTCTTCCGCCTCGTGATGGGCCTCGGCATGGGCGCTGAAATCGTCGTCGGCTACGGCACCCTCAGCGAATTCATTCCGCCCGCGTGGCGTGGCCGCTTCGGCACCATTCTCAATCTCATCATCAACACGTCGCTGTTCCTCTCGACGTTCCTCGGCTGGCTGATCGTGCCGCACTTCGGCTGGCGATGGATGTTCGCGATCGCCGGTTGCGGCGCGCTCGTCGTGTGGTTCCTGCGCAAGTCGATGCCCGAATCGCCGCGCTGGCTCGCATCGAAAGCGCGCGAGGACGAAGCGGACGCGATCGTGCAGCAGATCGAACGCGAATGCGGCGTGACGGCGGCGCCCGATACGGTGTCGATTCCCGCCGCCGCGCTGGCCGGCCAGCCGCAAAGCCGCATCCGCGATCTGTTTGGCCGCGGCATGCTGTCCCGCACGGTGACGGCGATCACGGTGCTGGTTGGGCTTTTCATCGTGAACTACGCGTTCGTTAGCTGGATTCCGACCTTCCTCGTGAAGCAGGGCCACAGCGTGTCGAGTTCGCTCGGCCTGACGGCGGTGATGTTCGCGGGCGGCCCGGTCGGTTCGCTGATCGCGTTCGTGCTGGCGGAGCGGCTCGGCCGCAAGTGGGGCACGGTGATGTTCTCGCTGGTGTGCGCGGCATTCGGCATTGCTTATCCGTTCGCGCAGTCCGCGGTGGCGATCACGGCGCTCGGCTTCGCGATCACCGCCTGCATCTACGTGCTGTCGTCGTTCAGCGTGGCGAGCTACGTGCCCGAACTGTTCCCGACCTCGCTGAGGCTGCGCGGCGCGGGTCTCGCGAATACCGTGGGGCGCGGCGTCAGCATCGCGGTGCCGTACGCCGTGGCGTCGGCCTATATGGGCCTCGGCATCGCGGGCGTGCTCGCGCTGATCGTCGGGACGCTGCTCGTGCAGGCCGCGATCGTCGCCGTGCTCGGCCCCGAAACGAAAAACCGCTCGCTCGAAGCGATCGCCGTCGAGACGCGCGAAGCCGGCGGCGCCGATCTCGCGGCAACGGTCGGCGACGAGGGGGGCAGTGGCGGCCGCGGCGAAGCGCAGGCGGGTGCCGCACCGCGATGAGATTCGAAGCCTCCGGCATGCATGGCGTGCGGCGGCATGAACAGGTAACGGAGGAAGACAGGCATGACATCGGCACTTCCGCAATACCAGATCTATGCAATCAAGTACGCGTTTCACGATCGCCCGGCGCGTGACAACTTCATCGGCGGCGATCCGCACGACGTGTCGATGCCGCTCGACTACTTCGTGTGGGCGATCAAGGACGAATCGCGCGTATGGCTCGTGGATACCGGCTTCGACGAGGTCGGCGCGAAGCAGCGCGGCCGCACGATCACGCATGCAGTCGACGCAGGCCTGCGGCAAGTCGGCGTGCAGCCCGACGCAGTCGAAGACGTGATCGTCACGCACATGCACTACGACCACGCCGGCAACCGTGCGATGTTTCCGCGCGCCCGCTATCACGTGCAGGACCGCGAGATGGCGTACTGCACCGGGCGCTGCATGTGCCATCGCGTGCTGAGTCACCCGTTCGAGCCGGAAGACGTGAAGTCGATGGTCGGGCGCGTGTTCGAAGGGCGGGTCGAGTTCCATGACGGCGAATCGCAGCTCGCGCGCGGCCTGAGCCTGCATCGCGTCGGCGGCCATACGGACGGGCTCCAGGTGGTGCGCGTGCATACCGCGCGAGGTTGGGTCGTGCTCGCTTCGGACGCGTCGCATCTGTACGCGAACATGGACGAGGGCCGACCCTTCCCGGCGGTCTACAACGTCGGCGACATGATGGAAGGATTCCGCGCGGTGCACCGTCTCGCGGATTCGCCCGCGCACGTGGTGCCGGGCCACGATCCGCAGGTGCTCGAGCGCTATGCTGCGCACGACCGCGAGACCGAGGGCTGGATCGCGCGGCTCGATGTGGCGCCGCGCTGAATGGAGCCCGCAATGGAACTTCAGGGTAAGGCCGCGCTCGTTACCGGTTCGACCGCCGGACTGGGCTTCGCCATCGCGGATGCGCTTGCGCAGGCAGGCTGCCGGGTGGTGCTGCATGGCCTCGAACCGGTCTCCGATGGCCTGCGCGCGGCTGAGACGCTGAGCGAACGGTACGGCATCGACGCGCACTACGTTCGCGCGGATCTCTCGCTCGCGGACGGCGCCGACACGCTGATGCACGCCGCGCAGCAGAGAACCGACGGCCTCGACATTCTCGTCAACAATGCCGTGGTGCGTCATTTCGCGCCGCTCGACACGTTTCCCGCCGCGCACTGGCATGCCGCGCTCGCGGTCAATCTGAGCGCCGCGTTCCGGGCGATCCAACTGGCGCTGCCAACGATGCGCGCACGCGGTTTCGGCCGCATTTTCAACATGACGTCGGTGTACGGGGCAAGGGCGGTTGCGAACCGCGTCGACTACGTCACGACCAAAACCGCGCTGCTCGGTCTCACGCGTTCGGTCGCGATCGAGACGGTCAACGCCGGCATTACCTGTAACGCCATCTGTCCGGGCTCGGTGCTGACACCGAACATCGACGGCCGCATCGCCGCGCTGATGGACGAACGCGGGCTCGAACGCGCCGATGCCGTGCGCGAGTTCCTGAAGGGCAAGCAGCCGACGGGCGAGCTCGTGGACGCCGCGCATGTCGGTGCGATGGTGGTGTTCCTGAGCGGCGCGGCCGGCGCGCAGATCACCGGCGCGATGATGCCGATCGAAGGAGGCTGGCTTGCAGCGTGATGCACTGAAACCATCGAATCGCGCGGACACCGAACCCGGCGCGACCGCGGCGCTCGCGGCGTTCGTCGCGAACACGCCGTGGCAGGCCGTGCCGGATGCCGTCCGGCACGAAGCGAAGCGCTCGCTCGTCAACTACTTCGCGGTGGCACTGGCGGGCTGCAACGAGGCCGAGATCGAACGCGCGCGCCGCGTGTACCAGCGTTTCAGCAGCGGCGACAGTGCAAGCGTGATCGGTTGCCGTACCCCTGCCGATCCGCTGACCGCCGCCGCGCTCAATGCGATGAGCGCGAACGTTCACGACTTCGACGACACCCATCTGCCGACCATCATCCATCCAACCGCGCCGGTTGCCGCCGCGCTTTTCGCGCTGGCGGAAGAGCGGCGCGCACGGGGCGCGCCGATGTCAGGCGTTGCGCTGCTGCACGCGTTCGTGCTCGGCGTCGAGGTGGAATGCCGGATCGGCAATGCCGTCTCACCGCAGCACTACCAGCGCGGCTGGCACATCACGTCGACGTGCGGCGTGTTCGGCGCGGCCGCGGCTGTCGCGCAGGCGTGCGGCCTCGATGCCGCGCGGATCGGCTGGGCGTTGGGCCATGCTTCGGCGCAGGCGGGCGGGCTGGTGGAGACGCTTGGCAGCCTGTCAAAGAGCGTGAGCGTCGGCAATGCGGCGCGCAACGGCATGCTGTCCGCGTTGCTGGCGGCGGAGGACTGCAGCGGACCGGCGCGGCCGCTCGAAGGCGAGCGCGGCTTTTTGCGCGTGACGTGCGACGAGCCGAAGCTTTCCGCGATCACCGCGCAACTGGGCAGCGAGTGGGCATTGCAGTCGAACACGTTCAAGCCGTACCCGTGCGGCGTCGTGCTGAATCCCGTGATCGAGGCGTGCCTCGCGCTGTCGCGTGAGCACGCGCTGAGTCTCGAGCACGTGACGCGCGTGGAGCTGACCGGTCATCCGCTGCTGCGTGCGCGCACGGATCGCCCGTTGCCGCGCAGCGGACGCGAAGCGCAGGTGAGCGGCCAGCATGCCGTTGCCGCGACACTCGCCACCGGCCGCGCGGGCCTTGCCGAATTCAGCGACGCGGCAGCCGCGCAGCCGGCCTGGCGCGAGTTCGGCGCGCGGGTGGTGTTCGTCGACGATGCGCGCTTTGCCGTCGAGGCGGCACAGGTCACCGTGCAGCTCGTATCGGGGCAGACGTTGACGCGCCGGATCGACTCGGCGCACGGCAGCCTCGCGTCGCCGCTTTCGGATCGCGAGCTCGAAGCGAAGCTGACGGCGCTGGCCGCCTATGGCGGCGCGCGGGTCGATGTGACGCCGCTCGTGGAGGCGCTCTGGTCGCTCGATCGTGCGAACGATGCAGCGGCGCCGATGCTGGCCGCGCGGCGGCCAGCCTTCCGTTAAACCCTCGTTCAAACTCTCAAGGAACGGACATGCCAGAACAGAAGTGGATCGGATTTATCGGTATCGGCGTGATGGGCCAGCCGATGGCGAAGCGCCTGATTGCCGCGGGGCATTCGCTGATCGTGTACGACCGCGACCCTGCCGCGCTCGACGCGTTGAAGCAGGCCGGTGCGCGTGCCGCGGCCAGCGTGCGGGAAGTGGCCGACACGGCGCGAGTGGTGTTCACGAGCCTGCCAACGCCGGCGGTATTCCGCGAGGTTGCGCTGGGCGAAGACGGCATCGGCAGCGGCGAAACGGTGAAGGTGCTGGTGGACCTGTCCACGGTCGGTTCGCGGATGGAGCAGGAAGTCGCGCAAGGGCTGCTCGCAAAGGGCATCGATACCGTCGATGCCCCGGTGAGCGGCGGCGCGGCCGGCGCACAGAAGGGCACGCTCGCGATCATGGTGGCGGGCAGGCGCGAGGCCGTCGACGAAGTGCGTCCGCTGTTCGACGCGCTCGGCAAGCTGTTCGTCGTCGGCACCGAGGCAGGGCAGGCGCAACTGCTGAAGCTGCTGAACAACATGCTGTCTTCGACGGCGCTCGCGATTACGTCCGAAGCGTTTGTCGCGGGAGTGCGCGGCGGTCTCGATCCGGAAGTGATGATGAACGTGATCAACGCGGGTAGCGGCAAGAACGGTGCGACGCTCGACAAGTTCCCGAAGCACGTGCTGACCGGAACCTTCGATTTCGGTTTTCCGATCGGCAGCGTGTGCAAGGACATCGGCCTTGCCGTCGACGAATGCCAGGCACTCGGCGTGCCGATGTGGCTCGGCAATTCGGCGCGCCAGATGTGGAACGTTGCGGCATCCCAGGGTGGCCGCGCGAGCGACATGACGGAACTCGTGCGCTTCGTGCGGAAATGGTCCGGCGACGAGGAAGAGAACAGAACATGATCGTAGAAATGCGTATCTACCATTGCGCGCCGACCCGTCTGCCGGCGCTGCTCGACCGTTTCAACACCATCACGCTGGGTTTTTTCGACAAGTACGGCATCAGGCAGATCGGTTTCTGGACCACGCTCGCCGGCCCGAGCAATCACTCGCTCACGTATCTGCTGCAATGGGAGAGCCTCGCCGAGCGCGAGCAGAAGTGGAACGCGTTCCAGGCGGACGCCGACTGGATCGCGAAACGCAGCGCAACGGAAGCCGAGCGGCCGATCGTCGAGCGCATCGAGAACCAGTTTCTCGTGCCGACCGCGTTCTCGGCGCTGCGCTGATCCACGTACCGGCTGTTGCCGAAGGAGGCGTCATGAACACGAGGGCAAACGGACCGCATGCCGCGTTGCTCGCGCACGCGGGCCATTGTTTCATCGATGGCAAATGGGTCGAGCCGGATGCCTCGCGCGGATTCGATCTGGTGGACCCGGCGAGCGAATCCGTCTACGGACAGCTTGCGCTCGGCAATGCGAGGGACGTCGACCGTGCAGTCGACGCGGCGCGGCGCGCGTGGCCGGGCTACGCGGCATGGAGCGTGGCGGATCGCATCGCGCTGCTCAGGCGCATCGTCGAGCTGTACACCCAGCGCACCGACGCATTCGCGGAAGCGATGACCGTGGAAATGGGCGCGCCGATCGCGTTCGCGCGCGCCGGCCAGGCGGCGCGCGGCCCCGCGCATCTGAATGCGCTGATCGAGGTGCTTGAACGTTTCGAATTCGAAACGCAGCACGGCACGACGAGGCTGCGGCTGGAGCCGATGGGCGTATGCGGGCTCATCACGCCCTGGAACTGGCCAGTCAACCAGATCGTCGTGAAGATCGCCCCCGCGCTCGCGGCGGGCTGCACGATGGTGCTGAAGCCGAGCGAGTATTCGCCGCTCTCCGCGCTGCTGTTTGCTCAGGTGCTGCACGAAGCGGGCGTACCGCCGGGCGTGTTCAATCTCGTCAACGGCGACGGCCCGGAAGTGGGCGCCGCCATCGCCGCGCATCCCGGCATCGACATGGTGTCGTTCACCGGCTCCACACGCGCGGGCGTGCTGGTTGCGAAGCTGGCCGCGGAAAGCGTCAAGCGGGTCGCTCAGGAACTGGGCGGCAAGTCGGCCAACATCCTGCTCGACGACGTGGATCTGGAGGCAGCCGTGACGCGCGGCGTGGCCGGTTGCTTCACGAACTCCGGGCAATCCTGCTCGATTCCGACGCGCATGCTGGTGCCGCGGCATCTGATGAACGACGCTGCGCAGATCGCAAAGCGCGCTGCCGAGGCGTATCGCGTCGGGCCGCCCATGGACCCGGCGACGCAGCTTGGACCGCTAGTGAACGGCAATCAGTTCGAGCGCGTGCAGGCGCTGATCGCGAAGGGCATCGACGAAGGCGCACGCCTCGTCACGGGCGGCACCGGGCGTCCCGACGGCTTCACCAGCGGCTGGTTCGTGCGGCCGACCGTGTTTGCCGACGTGACGCCGGACATGACCATCGCGCGCGAGGAAATCTTCGGCCCGGTGTTGTCGATGATGCCGTACGACACCGAGGCCGAAGCGGTCGAGATCGCCAACGGCACGGATTACGGGCTGGCTGCCTACGTGCAGTCGCGCGATCTGCAGCGTGCGCGCCAGATCGGGCGGCAACTGCGGGCGGGCGGCGTGCACCTGAACTATCCGGCCGCGGATTTTCATGCGCCGTTCGGTGGAGTGAAGCGCTCGGGAAATGGCCGCGAGTGGGGCGAAGCGGGTCTGCGCGAGTACCTCGAGATCAAGTCCATGGTGGGCTACGGCGTGGATTGACCGGGCCAAAAAAATTTTCTCCGAATCATTGTCTGACAATCCGGTGAGCAGACAGATTCGCCGAAGTTCGACGTCACGATGGCAGCACCCACGATGGAGATAGCGCAGATGGAAGACAACGAACGTTTCGAACGCGGTTTCGAGAACCGCAAGGAAGTGCTGGGTGCGGCGCACGTCGAGAAGTCGTGGGCGAATGCCGACGACTTCAACCGGCCGATGCAGAAGTTCGTCACCGAGAGCTGCTGGGGCGATATCTGGGGCGACCGTACGCTGTCGTTCAAGACGCGCAGCATGCTCAATCTGGCGATGCTGACCGCGATGAGTCAGCACCACGAACTTTCGGTGCACGTGAAGGGCGCGCTGCGCAATGGGGTGACGCGCGAGGAGATTCGCGCCGTGCTGATGCAGGCGGCGGTTTACTGCGGCGCACCGCTCGCGCTCGCGGCGTTTCGCGTCGCGACGGACGCGATCAAGGCGTACGAGACGGAAACGGGCAAGCCGGCCGAATAACACCTGGCAGCCCGAACCGGCAGTTCACGGAGATCGTCAACGCAGCGACACGAGACCGCATTGGTGGACCACGCGCAGCACGAGCGGCGCGGGACAACGAATCAGGAGACGCCCATGAAGGCATTGACTGCGGACGAAGTAGACGAGAGCGACGCCTCGAGGTCGATGGACGAGAAGAGACGCAGCGCCATCAAGGGTGCGTTCTTCTCCGAGTTCATCGACATGTTCGACATTTATCTGCCGGTGGTGGTGCTTTCGCCCGTGCTGTTCTTCTTCCAGCCGCCGCATCTGACGGGCGGCATGGAGGCGATTCTCGCGTCGCTCGTGTTCGTCACGGCGCTGCTCGGGCGTCCGGTCGGCGCGCTGCTGTTCGGCATCGTCGCGGACCGCATCGGGCGGCGCAAGGCGTCGATCTATTCGGTGTCGGGCTTCGGCGTGGTGACCTTGCTGATCGCGCTGTTGCCGGGCTACGAGAGCATCGGCATTGCTTCCTACTGGGCGCTCGTGCTGCTGAGGTTCGTCGACGGCATTTTCCTCGGCGGCGGTTATACGGGTGCGATGCCGCTCGCCATCGAGTATTCGCGCAAGGAGCAGCGCGGCTTCGTGGGCGGCTTCATCATCGCGGGCTTTCCGGCCGCGTACGTGACCATCAACCTGCTTGCGATGCTGATGTTCATGATCACGCCGCTGAACGGGCTTCATTCGCCGTATGCGCAGTGGGGCTGGCGCGTGCCGTTCGTGACCGGTTCGCTGCTCGCCGGTGTGCTCGCGCTCTACTACGTGCACAAGGTGGCGGAATCCGAAGTGTGGCAGAGCGAAGCCGCGGATAAAGGCCCGGTCGAGAAGCTGCCGCTCTCCGACCTGCTGCGCGGCGGGAGCGGGCGCAACCTGGTCCAGGTGCTGCTGCTGATGACGGGTTTCTGGCTCACCCAGAACATCATCACGATCTTCCTGCCGACGGGCCTGCTGCTGCGCACGCTGCACCTCACCGGCTTCGAGATGACGCTCGCGTTGATGATCACGTATTTCGTGCTGTTTTTCAGCTACATCGCGTCCGGCCTGATCGGTCAGCGCATCGGGAGGCGGCGCTTCTTTGCGATCGTCGGTCCGCTGATCGCGACGGTCGGCGCGGGGCTGATGTACGCGCTCACCGCGATCGATGGTTTGGGCCTGCCGGCCGTGATCGCGCTCGTTTGCGTGCTGGCGGTGCTGGTGACGTCGCCGTGGGGCGTGATCGTCACGTACATCAATGAGCGCTTCGTGACCGACGTGCGTGCGACGGGTTTCGGCGTGGGCTTCAGCCTGTCCGTCATTCTGCCGTCGTTCTACGCGTTCTACATGAACTGGCTGGGCGCGCTGATGCCCATGCGGCTCACGCCAGTAGTACTGCTGACGATCGGTGGGTTGATCGGCATGGTCGGCGCGTTGATGGGACCAGAAACGAAGGACGTCGACTTCTGAGCGGGATGCAGGGTTGCACAACACAGGACACACCATGAACAAGGAACGGATTGGCTTCATCGGACTCGGCAACATGGGCGGCCGCATGACGCGGCGGCTCGTCGATACCGGCTTCGAAGTGCTGGGTTACGACCCGGCGCAAGGACGTGCCGAGGCGGCGGGCGCGAAAGCCGCGCGCTCGGTCGCGGAGGTGATGGGTTTCGCCGACGTGATCCTGCTGTCGCTGCCGGACAGCAAGGTGGTGGAAGCGGTGGTCGAAGGCAAAGACGGCGTGTTCGCGCACTCGCGGCGCGGCCAGACGGTGGTCGATCTGAGCACCGCGGCGGCGAGTTCGACCATCCGGCTCAATGCGTGCGCGCAGACGCTAGGCCTGCACTACATCGATGCCGGCATCTCGGGCGGCGCGGCGGCTGCGGAAAAGGGCACGCTGACGCTGATGGTGGGCGGCGACGCGGCGGCGATCGAGTCGATCCAGTGGGCGTTCAAGCCGTTCGCATCCAAGGTCGTCACGATGGGCGAGAGCGGCGCGGGCCACACCACGAAGCTGCTGAACAACTTCCTGAACGCGGTGAGCCTCGCCGCCACCGCCGAGGTGATGGTGGCCGGCAAGCACGCGGGGCTCGATCTGCATCGTCTGCTGGACGTGCTGAACAGCAGCAGCGGCGTGAACTTCGCGACGCAGAACCGCTTCCCGAAGATCGTCGACGGCGATTATCTGGAAGGCGGCCTCACCAGCAAGCTGATGACGAAAGACGTGGTGCTGTACATCGACCGGGCGCGCGAACTGGGCGTCGCGTCGCTGAACGCGGCGGGTCCGCTCGCGAGCTTCGGACTCGCGACAGCGCTCGGTTACGGCGACGTGATCAGCAACCGCGTGGTCGATGCGATCGGCGACGTGTCCGGCGGCGTGCGCCTGCACGAGCCAAAGCAGTAAGCCCCACCGTACATTCAGGATCAGGACAAGGAGCAACGCATGAAGGTCTTCCACGGGCGCCAGCAGGGCGCCGCCTCGGAGCAGCGGTCGAGCACGTTCAGCGGCGTCGTTTACGCCGACCCGATCATGCCGACCACGGACAAGGTCACCATCGCCAACGTGTTCTTTTCGCCGGCGGCGCGCACCTACTGGCATCACCACGAGCAGGGGCAGGTGCTGCAGGTCACGTCGGGCTGCGGCTGGATCTGCGTCGAAGGCGGCGAGCCGCAGATGATCCGCCAGGGCGACGTGGTGTGGATCGGCGCGAACGAACGGCACTGGCACGGCGCGGCCAGCGACAGCTACATGGTTCACACCGCGACCTCGCTCGGCAAAACGATGTGGGAGGAGGAACTGTCCGACGAAGCGTACCGCCAGATGACCGGCGTAACGGCCTGAATCGAAGCATCCGCTGCACACCAGCGGGTGCTCATCCGCAACGAGGAGTGCGATGAGCCTGACGCAACGGCAACAGCAGGTGAAGGACGCGTTCATCCGCACGCATCGCACGTGGGATGCGCGCTGGGAAAGTCTGTTGCGGCTCGACGCGGAGTTCGTCGATGGCTATCTGCGCTTTTCCAGCGTGGCGGTGCGGCAGCGGCATCTAGCGCCGAAAGTGCAGGCGTTCGTCGCGCTGACCGCATGCACCGCGGCGACGCATCTCTATCTACCCGGCATTCGCCAGCACGTCGAGGCCGCGCTCGTGCATGGCGCTACGCGCGAGGAACTCGTCGAGGTGCTCGAACTGGCGAGTACGATCGGCATTCACGCGTCGAACGTCGGCGTGCCCGTGCTGCTGGAGGTGCTGCAGGAAGAAGGGTACCGTTCGCAGGCTGCGCCGCTCGATGCGCGGCGCGAGGCCTCGAAGCAGCAGTTCATCGAGAACCGCGGCTACTGGCATGCGTCGTGGGAGGGGCTGCTTGAGCTGGACCCGGAGCTTTTCGACGGGTACGTCGAGTTTTCGTCGGTGCCGTGGCGCAAAGGGGTGCTGGAGCCGAAGGTGAAGGAGATGATGTACTGCGCGTTCGATGCGGCCGCCACGCATCTGTACGTGCCGGGCCTCAAGCTGCATTTCCGCAACGCGCTGCGTTACGGCGCAACCGCACAGGAGCTGATGGAGGTGCTGGAGATCGTCAGCACGATCGGCATTCACGGCGCGATTGAAGCGGCGCCGATCGTCGAAGCGGCGCTTGCGCGGCGCCACGACGGATGACGGGCTCGACGACGACACTTTGACGCGCGCTACCCGTGTTCCGGTCGTCAGCGCGGACGCTTTCTTGTATCATTGGGCGTGAGTTATTGTCTGACGGGAATACAATAATGCTTGAAGATCTGGGTCTCGTACGGCCGGAAACGCTGCGCCATCGGGTGGAGAACGTGCTGCGGCAAGCCATCATGAACGGCCGCTATGCGCCGGGCGCGCGGCTCGTCGAACGTGAACTGTGTGAAACACTGGGTGTGAGCCGCACGTCGGTGCGCGAAGCGCTGCGGCGGCTCGAAGCGGAAAAGCTCGTGCGCAACGTGCCGCACAGGGGGCCGGTGGTCGCCATCATGTCAGTGGACGAAGCGCATGAACTGTATGCGCTGCGCGGTCTGCTGGAGGGCTTTGCGGCACAGGAATTCGCGCGCGTTGCGAGCGCCGCCGCAATCGAGCAGTTCGGCCGGGCGGCGAAGAAGCTGCGTGCGGAAGCCACGGCCCAGAGCCAGACCGGCGTGCTGCAGGCCAAGACCCAACTGTACGACGTGCTGCTCGACAACTGCGGCAATTCGCTGGTCAAGGAAATCCTGACGAGCCTCTATTCGCGCGTGAACCTGTTACGTGCCACGTCGCTGATGCATCCCGACCGTCTGCCCACTAGCCTGCGCGAAATCGACAGGCTGTATAAAGCGCTCAAGGCGCGCGATAGCGACGCCGCGCGCGAAGCGGCGAGCCTGCATGTCTCCAATGCGGAAAAGGCCGCGATGCGGATGCTGGAGCAGACCAGCGAAGCGGAGAGCTGAGAGTCCCCAGTGCGTCTGCTGTCGCATCTGGGAGGCGTGCCTGCAGCCGTTAGTGGGCCTGTTCAACCTCATTACAGTAGTCCAGATAATTTTCCGGAAGCCAATCGAGTTCCTCTACACCGGCCGCGCGGAACCTCTGCCGTTCGCGATGAACTCGTTCCATTCGGTGATATGGACGACGGTCCGCTAACGGACCCGAAGCGCCCATTGCCGTCAACTTCCTGCACTCCCGCGCCGGCGCACGTTATCCACGGCCACGAGGAGATCGTATCGCCGGATCTTTTCGTAGAGCGTACTCTTCGCAATGCCCAATTGATTCGCGGTCCGCGTGAGATTTCCCGCATGGCGGGCCAGGGCGCGACGAATGGTTTCGGCTTCGGTCGTTCTGAGCGATTCCTCTTTGTGCTGCTGCGTAGCTCCCGCTATGGACGGTACGGCACACACGGAGACCTCGCCGGGGTCCCGGACTTCGGCGGGCAGTTTGTCCGCGGTAATCTCAGGGCCATCGGCAAGCAGAAGGGAGCCTTCGATGGCGTTACGCAGCTCTCGCACATTACCGGGCCACGCATAATTCAGCAGGCAGGCATACGCTTCGTCGTCGAACGATCGGCGCGGCAAGCCATATGCCTCGCTGATATGCGCCAGCCAGTAGGCGATGAGGGACGGGAGGTCCTCGCTGCGTTCGCGCAGACTCGGAATCGACACGGTCGTCACGGCAATGCGATAGAACAGGTCCATGCGAAACGCGCCCATCGCAATGGCCGCCTTGAGATCGCGATGCGTCGCCGCGACCAGCCGAAAATTCACCTTGCGCGGCGTATTCTCGCCAAGCCGGTAAATTTCGTTTTCTTCCAGAACGCGAAGCAGATGAGGTTGAATATCGAGCGGCATTTCGCCGATTTCGTCGAGAAACAGGGTGCCTCCGTTCGCCGCTTCGATCTTGCCGGCCGCTCCCGATTTGCGAGCTCCGGTAAACGCACCCTCGGCATAACCGAATAGCTCGCTTGCGAGGAGATCTCTCGACAGTCCACCGCAGTTTAGTGCTACGAACGGTCCATCTGTCCGTTCGCTGGCCTGGTGGATGCCCTGCGCGAAGAGTTCCTTGCCCACGCCGGTCTCGCCCAGCAGCAGCACCGGCACTTTCGAAGGAGCGAGCTGGCGTGCCTTGTCGACGGCCGTGCGCAGGACGCGGCTGTCTCCGACGATGCGCCCAAACGCGCGAGGCGCGCCAGGTTGCCGGTCCCGCTCGCGGGTCAGCGGGGTTGCGCCGCGAGCCGTCGCGGTGCCCGGTATCACGATCATGAAGCCCAGTACGACGTTGTCTTCGCGCAGCGCTTCGACGTGGACGTGGCGCAGCCAGGCCGGCGCGGCCGCCGACGCTGCGGTGCCCGCCATGGCATCCAGTCCGGGCAGCACGAAGCCGGCGTCGAGCTGTACGTCGAACCCGAGGCGCCGCAGCGCGGGCACGACCTGCGAGTTCGCCTTGACGAGGCGTCCCCGCTCGTCGACGATAAGGACTCCATCCGATACATTGGCGCCGAGGCGAGAGGCGCAGCGGTCCAGCATGCGCAGACGGCGCTGCATGGCATCCCTGGCGAGGCGGCTCTCGATGCGCCCGGCCAGCGACACGGTCAGCGCGAGGCTGTAACGGTTGTACGTATCCGCAAGACCCGACACGTCGATCACGCCGAGCACGTGGCCGTCCAGCGGATCGCGGATGACCGTTGCCGAACAGGTCCAGCGTTTGATGCCGGCGCAGAAGTGCTCGGCACCGTGAATCTGCACGGGTTGTTCCAGTGCGAGCGCGGTCCCGATCGCGTTGGTGCCGCAGTTGAGCTCGGTCCAGTTGCAGCCCGGGACGAGCCCGACTTCGCGTGCGGGCTCGATGATCCGCATGTCGCCTTCGTGCTTCAGGACCATCCCGTCGGGATCGGCGAGCAGCATGACCGTGCCGGTTTGAGCCAGCAGTTCGCGGGTCTGCTGCATCAGCGGCAGGCTGGCGTTGATGAGCTGGGTATTCGTGGTCTGCCATTGCATCAACTGGTCTTCGCCGACCGGCGGCGGGGCGCGATCCACGGCCGGATCGACGCGGCCGACGAGGCAGCGATGCCACGAATCGTCGACGCCGCCGCGCACCTCGGCCGAGTGCCATTCGCTGCCGCCCACCAGATGTTCCCACGCCGCCATGATGCTGGCATCGTGTTGCGGACTGGAAAACCAGTCCATAGGCGTGCCTGTCTGTTGCATGCATGTCTCCTGTCGGCTCGCGCTTGCCGTGAACCGCGAGGCCGGCTGGTGCGGCCCCTCTTTTAGGTCCGGTTTCGCCTGGCTGGCTCGACCAGGTCTCGTTTCCGGCTATCGTAACTCCGATCCGATGCCGCCATCGGTGCGAAATCGATAGAAGACAAGCAATGCGCGCGCCAATCGGCCCCGCGAGAGAGCGCGCCGCTTTGCACCGCAGCGCTGGCCTGGAAATATCAGGGAAAGCACCTGGAAAAGCGCTGAAAAGCGCGCATGAAAACAGGCCGGCCGTCCGGAAATCGAACGGCCGGAATTCGAACGGTCCGCTTCGCGTTTTACGAAAGTCGGCTGCCGGCGGCGAAGCGCGCCGGCGGCTTCAAACATCGGACTAATCGACCCGTTCCGGCACCGGCAGCTTGACCCATTCCGAGTAGAACGCGTCGATGTCGGGCTCGAAGTCGTGCACGACGGGGTACCACGGCGTCGGGGCCTCCACGTCGTGCATCGTGCCGCACGTGGGACAGTAGTACTCGCGGTACACCTGCCATTGCGTGTCGGGCGCCATCAGCCGCGGATACACCTCGTCCATCGCCTCTTCCGTATCGCGCACGAAGATGTTCGCGTGCAGCTTCCAGTTTTCCCGGTAGTCGCCGAACACGTGGCCGCAGTCGCACTGCGTGACCCATTTCTTCGTGGCCGGCTGCTGCACGATGTACAGATGCGGCCCGAGCGGCAGCACGATGCGTTCCTTCCAGCCGAGCTTTTGCTGCAGCGCGTCGATGTACATCTGGAAGCGCTCGCCGTCCTTGGGCATCGACAGCATGCGCAGCGTCGTGTCCCAGTCGAGCTTGCCGTCGACCAGATTGCGGATTTGTTCCCTGGTGTAGGTGGACATTCCGTTTGCTCCTTGATTTCCTGAGGGTTGCGCGAATGCCGGCGGACTTACTCTTCGACCAGCACGACGGTGTTGACGTCGGGCATTTTCGAGAGGTCCATGCGGAACTTCGAGCCGTAGGTGGGCACGTCGAGCTCGTCTTCGGTGAGCGTCCACGAATCCGGCAGTTCCCAGAACGTGCGGAACTGCTGCTCGAACTTCGTCGACAGCCCGAAGCTCGTCGCGAACATGTGCTGCACCTGGGGCGCGGCGTGCTTGAGCAGAATCCGCTCGCGCTCGCCCTTCATCCATTCCCGCGTGGGCTGCGAACGCGCGAGGCGCTGATTGCGGATCTCGACGCGCGACAGCGCGGTCGCCTTCGCATCCACCGTCCAGATGCCGTTGGCGTTCTTTGTCGCGACGGCGCCGTACACCTTCTGGGCGTATTCGGGCAGCAGCAGGGCATTGTTCAGGTCCTGTTCGATGGCGTCGGGATCGCGATCGAGCGGATCGCCGAAGCCGGGGCCGCCGCGCAGATAGTTGAGGTAGAGGTCATAGTTGCTGTAGCAGTCCTCCGTGGTCATGCATTGGTGGTCGCGTTTGACGACGGCCCCGGCGTTCAGGTGATTTTCGTAGTCGGGGACATCCGGGTTGGCGTCGCCGCCGAGCGGCAGGCTTTCGCTCAGCGCGATGCGCTCCTTCAGGCCGGTGCGGTGCGCTTCGAACCGGTATCCCGTCGCGCTCGGATACCCGCCCATGAGCCCCCAGTCGCTGTTCATGTAGCCGTTGCCCATGAAGAACATGGTCCAGTCCTGTGCTTTCCAGACCATCCGCAGCGTTTCGAAGCCGCAACCGCCGCGGTACTTGCCGTAGCCGCCGGAGTTCGTCTTGACGTTGCGGCCGAGGTAGAGCAGGGGCTCCGCCATCTCCCAGATCTCGATGTCGCCCATGTCGCCTTCGGGGTTCCAGATGGCGGCGGCATGACTGAGGCCGTCCTTGATCGCGCAGGCGCCCGTGCCGCACGACGATGCCTCGAAGCTGTTGACGGCGTGGATGTCGCCGTCCTGGTTGATGCCGCCACCCTGCAGCCAGTTCGACGTATTGGCGTTACCCGAGTTGACTTCCTCGAGATAGCCCCGGCTGAAGTAGGCTTGCGACAGACCGCGCCACAGCGCGCTCCAGCCCGAAACGAGGAAGTGCCATGCGTAGGCGTGCCCTGTGCGGCGGTCGTCCGGATTCATCCAGGCGCCTTTGGGCAGGTGGAATTCCGTGCCGAAATACGCACCGTCGTTGATCCGCTGGGTCGGCACGAGCGTTTGCGTCATCATCACCCAGATGCCGCTCGTGAACGCCACCTGGTGCGCGTTGTACGAGTGCCAGCCCCAGCGGCTCGCGCCTTCGAAATCGAGCCGCCACGTGCCGTCCTTGCGGATCTCCATTTCCACGGGCGAGTGCATGATCGAGTCGAGCTTCGCGAATGCAGAGGAGGTCTGCACGTCGGGATGGTTGTACGGCACGTCCACGAAGGCGACCTTGCGATACTTGCCCGGCAGCGTCATCGCCTTGATGCGGGTCTGCAGGCCGCGGCGTCCTTCCTCGATCACCTCGTAGGCGAACTTCTCGTAGGCGTCGAGCCCTTCTTCTTCGATCACCTCCTCGATCAGGTTGCGAATCATGTGGCAGCCGGCAATGCGCGTGCGCTCGTCGAGAATCCAGTATTTCGGCGTGCGAACAGAGCGCTGGCTCTCGTGCAGCCAGTCGCGCAGCGGCGTGTCGTTCACGCCGGTCTTGCGGCACGTGATCATGTAGCCGTCGCCGAAGCGCTGCACCTGGCCCGTCGACATCGAGCCCGGCGTCACCGCCCCCGTGTCGATCACGTGCGTGACGCCGCCCACCCAGCCCACGAGTTTGCCCTGCGAGAAGATCGGCACGATCGTCGCGATGTCGCAAGGATGGACGTTGCCGATCGAGCAGTCGTTGTTGGTGAACATGTCGCCGGGATGGATGCCGGGGTTGGCTTCCCAGTTATTTTCGATCATGTACTTGATCGCCGCGCCCATCGTGCCGACGTGGATGATGATGCCGGTGGAAGTGAGCACGCAGTCGCCCGCGGCGTTGTAGAGCGTGAAGCACAGTTCGCCTTCCTGCTCGACGATCGGGCTCGCGGCGATCTTTTTTGCGGTCTCGCGCGCATGCACGAGACCGCCGCGCAGCTTCGAGAACATCTTCTCGTAACGGATCGGATCGCTCTCTCGCAGGTCGAGCCGTTCGAGGCCGTTGTAGTGGCCGTTTTCCGCGGTGCGCGCGAGGATGCCGTCGCGGAACTGCTTCAGGGTCTGGCCGTTCTTGAGCAGATCGGCAAAGCCGACTTCGCGGCTGGATATCATGTTCATCGCATGTCTCCTTACTTGACTTCTCTGAGATGGAAGAGGCGGTGCTTGTCGAGCGTGGTGGCGAAGCCCTTCGGGACCACGAAGGTGGTCGCGTCGGACTCGATGATCGCCGGTCCGGCAATTACGTTGCCGGGCTTGAGCGCCTCCATCCTCCACAGGACCGCGTCGTGCCATTGCTTGTGGCGATAGAGCCTGCGAACGCCGATGCGCGCCGTGTCCGGCGGTGTCGGGCCGCCTTCGGGATCTTCCGGAAGCACGGGCTTTTGCGTGATCACCATGCCGCGCATGATGGCGCCCGTCACCGAGAAGCCGAGTTCGGGCGAACGCGCCGAACTCGCGTAGACGCGGCCATAGGTGTCCTCGAATGCCGTGACGATGCGGTTCCAGTCTTCGGCTTCCGAAGCGCTCGTGATCGGCGATTCGATCTCCAGATCGTTGAGTTGTCCCATGTACTGCATGCGGAAACCCGGGCGCAGGATCACGTCGCGTTCGCCGAAGCCGTTGATGCGGAATTCCTCGACCACCTTGGCGGCGAGCTCCGACCACGCTTTCTGGATGGTTTGTGCGGCAAGTGCTTTTTCGTCGTCAGTGGCGAGTTGGGGGAGCGCCAGATCGACGCTCTTGTCGTAGCGATACTCGAAATCCGCGCACGCGCAGCCGAATGCCGAGAAGCCGGCGGCCCACGCGGGCACGACGACGTCCTTGAAGCCGAGTCCTTCGGTGTAGCCATAGGTGTGGACCGGCCCCGCGCCGCCATACGAGAAGCAGACGAACTCGGTGGGGTTGTAGCCTTTCGCGCTGACGTTCGAGCGCAGGTACTCGCGCAACTGGAGGTCGAGCAGTTCGATCACGCCGGCGGCCGCGTCTTCGACGGAAAGCCCGAGCGGGTCGGCGATCTGCGCCTTGATGTGCTCGCGCGCGCGGTTCACGTCGAGCTTGATCTGGCCGCCCAGGAAGTTGTCGGGGTTCAGGTAGCCCAGCACCACGTGGCAGTCGGACACGGAGACGGTGGTGAGCCCGCTGTCCGGCCAGCAGGTGCCCACGCGATAGCCGGCGCTGTCCGGCCCGAGCTTGATGGAGCCGCTATAGGGGTCGAGGCGCACGAAGCTACCTGCGCCGGCGCCCACCGAATCCATCGTGACGAGCGGCAGCGACAGCACGAGGCGCGCCATGTTCGGGTCCGACGCGATCGCGAAGTTGCCTTTCGTGATGAGCGCCATGTCGAACGACGTGCCGCCGATGTCGGAGCACGCGATGTTGTCGTAGCCGAGCGTCTCGCCCAGAAGCTTCGAGCCGATCACGCCGCCTATCGGCCCCGAAACGATCGTGCGCGCGAGTTCCTTCGCTTTCCAGCTAATCGTGCCTCCGTGCGTGGCCATCACGCGCAGATCGAACTTCGCCCCGTGCTTGCGGAAGCGGTCGCTGACTTTCTTGAGTGTCTGGCGGGACGGTTCTGCCGCGTAGGCTTCGAGCACCGTGGTGTTCATCCGGTGGCTTTCCTTGCGCTGCGGATAGTAGTCGACCGAGGCGAACACAGGGATGTCCATGCCGGTCTTCTTCAGTTCATCGCGCACGATGTCGCGCGCCTGCCGTTCGCTCGTTGCGTTCTTGTGCGACTGCAGGAAACAGATCACGATGGCCTTCGCGCCTGCCGCCGCCAGTTCGCGCGTTGCCTGCCGGACTTCGTTCTCGCGCAGCGGAATGACGATTTCGCCCTGCACGTCGGTGCGCTCGGTGACGCCTCGGGTGCGCGACAGCGGCACGAGCGGTTCATCGTAACGGTGGGTGTTCAGGTGGATCCGCTCTTCCAGTGCGTAGCCGAGGTAGCTCTGAATCGCGCGGCCCATCGAGTGCACGTGCTCGAAGCCCTTGTTGACGAGCAGCCCGACGTCGAGCCCCTTGCGCTGCACGACGCGGTTGAGCATGGCCGTGCCCGAATACACGCAGGTCACGAGTTCGGGATAGACGTCGTCGACGCCCCGCTGCCAATGCGAGAGCGCGTCCTGCGACGAGTTGAAGATCGCGAGCGACTCGTCGTCGGGATTGCTCTGCGCCTTGCCCACGACGAATCGCCCGTCGGCACGCACGAAGAACGTATCGGTCATCGTGCCGCCGGCATCGATGCCCAACACCTGGACTTGCGAAAGTCCTTCCATGGTTTCGTCTCCAATGGTTGAAGTAGTCATGAGCCGCGAGGCGCGCACTTGTCCGAACGCGCCGCGCCAGAAACCGCGGCTCGCCTTCTAAATTGCAACTGTCATGCCATTGGCGGGAGAAAACGGGCGCCTGCCCGCGCAGCCTTGGCTGGCGCGGCAGGCGCGAAGAATGTGCGAACGAAGTGGCGGATCTAAGTGGGTGCGCTGCGGCCGGATTTCAGACTGCCGCGGCGTTCGATCGCCGGACGGTCGGTCGTCGCCGGGGCTCGCTCAGAGCATCGGCGAGTGCAGATGGTCGGGATGATCGAGCATGTCGGCGACGAGCTGAAACGACTCTTCCATTTCGAGCGGACTGCAAGGGCCGCCGAGGCAGATGCGCACCGCGTTGGGCGGATTGCCGTCGGTGCTGAATGCCGCGCCCGAGACCACGCCGATCTGTTTGCTCCGCAGATGCGACGCGAGTTCGGACGCGCTCCAGCCAGTACTGGCCGGCACGGTGAGCCACAGATGAAAGCATTCCTCCGACGCCTCGAATTCGCGTCCCCTGAACACCTGGGCAGCAATATGCTGGCGGACCGCACATTCGGCGCGAATCGCTTCGAGCATCTCCTGAGCGGCCCCGCTTTCGATCCAGCGTGCGGCCAGATGCGACATGTAGGGACTCGCCATGACCGTCGTCGCACGCATGGCGCCGGCCAGCCGCTGCGCGTGGCGCGTGCCCGGCGCAATCACGAAGGCCACGCGCAGCCCCGCGCCGAAGCACTTCGACATCCCCGTCACATAGTAGGTGAGCTCGGGCGCGAGCGTGGCCAGTGCGACCGGCGGTTTTTCGCTCAGCATGCCGTAGGCGTCGTCTTCGATGATCGGCACGTCGTAGCGCAGTGCGATATCGGCGATGTGCTCGCGCCGGTTCAGCGAAAGCGTGCGCGTGGTCGGATTCTGCAGCGTTGCGTTGCAGTAGAGCACGCCGGGCTTGCGGGTCTTGCAGAGCGCTTCGAACGCGGTCGCGTTGAGCCCATCGTCATCGTACGGCAACGGCGCTAGCGGCATGCCGAGCTGGTTCGCGATGACCTTCAGCCCCGGATAGGCAAGCGCGTCGACGCAGATCGCCTCGCCCGGTTTCACGAGCCGCAGCAGCAGCGCAACGAGCGCATTGTGAATGCCGGGACACACGAGAAGCGCGTCGGCGCGATGGTCGGGTACGGTGTGGCGCAGCCATTGGCTCGCCATCGTGCGCTCGAACTGCGTGCCGCCGAAGTCCTGATAGCGCAGCAGCGACCACGGATCGGCCGCACCGACGATCCGCGCGGCCGACTCCGCAATGCGTTCGCGCATCTGCGGCGGCTCGGGCGGCATGTTCATCGTCATTTCGAGCGCGGTGCCCGCACGTAGCGGCACGGCAGGCGGACGCCCGCGCACATACGAGCCGCTGCCCGCGCGCGAATCGATGAGTCCGCGCTTGCGCGCTTCGGCATAGCCGCGCGCGAGCGTGGTGTAGTTCACCTTGAGCGCCTCGGACAGGTCCCGCAGCGCGGGGAGGCGATCGTGCGGCCTGAGGCGTCCGCTCGCGACGTCCTCTTCGATCAGGTCGGGAATGGTCTGGTAGACGGGCTTGCCGCTCTCGGCGAGCCGCTTCAGCCAGTGGGCGGCGACGTTCGACATGGGCGTACCGGGCAGAAGGCGATGAAGTTCATTCTAGTGCGGGCGACCGCTGGAAAATAAACAATTGATCGTGTGTGATTGCGCCGAATGATCCGTATTGATGCATGTGCGCACCGAAGCGATTGCGGCTTGCCCTATGCAGGGGCGCGACGCAACTCGCATTGTCGGCGTATGCCGGCGCTCAGCCCATGCTCGCGCGCCGCGATCAAGAAATTTTGGGGGTGATCATTCCCGTCACGGAAGTTTGATTGGAACTTGATCGCATGACCTGTGCCGCTTGATGGCATGGCCGTTGCAAAAAGAGAGGTGCCGGCTACCGGTCGGCCACGGTTCTCAATCCATGAACGGAGTCATGCAATGCCCGCCATTACCACGCCCGCCCACAAGACCGGCGACTTCCTCGTCGACTACGAAGAGAAGGTGTTCGAGGACGTCAAAGCGGAACCGGGCGAGAAAGCGCTCGTCACGTTCCATACCGTCGCCTTCGAAGGGTCGATCGGTTTCGTCAACATGCTGCAGGCTACGCGCCTGCAGCGCAAGGGCTTCGAGACATCGATCCTCCTCTATGGTCCTGGCGTAATGCTCGGCGTGCAGCGCGGCTTTCCCACGCTCGGCGCCGAAGCGTTCCCGGGCCATTTGAACTTCAACAACCAGCTCATGAAGTTCATGGCCGAAGGCGGCAAGGTCTACGCGTGCCGCTTCGCGCTGCAGGCACTCTATGGTCACGGCGAGGCGTCGCTGATCGAAGGCGTGCGGCCGATCAATCCGCTCGACGTGCTCGATCTCAAGCTGCTGCATCGCAAGTCGAACGCGCTCGTCATCGACACCTGGACGGTCTGAGCGGAGCGGGCATCGCTATGTCAACTTCCTCCACAAAGCGTGTCGTGCGCGCCGCGGCCGTGCAGATCGCACCGGATCTCGAATCGTGCGCGGCGACGCTTGCGCGCGTGGCCGACGCCATGGTCGCCGCCGCGCGCGAAGGCGTGCAGCTTGCCGTGTTTCCCGAAACCTTCCTGCCGTATTACCCGTACTTCTCGTTCGTGCTGCCGCCGGTGCAATCGGGTGCGGAACATCTGCGGCTCTACGAAGAAGCGGTGGCGATACCCGGTCCCGTCACGGACACGATCGCATCGCTCGCGCGCCAGCACGGCATGGTCGTCGTGCTCGGCGTGAACGAGCGCGATCACGGCAGCCTTTACAACACGCAACTGATTTTCGACGCGGACGGCGCGATGAAGCTGAAGCGCCGCAAGATCACGCCGACGTTCCACGAACGCATGATCTGGGGGCAAGGCGACGCGGCCGGCCTGAAGGTCGTAGAAACGGCGGCGGGGCGCGTGGGCGCGCTCGCATGCTGGGAGCACTACAACCCGCTTGCCCGCTACGCGCTCATGACGCAGCACGAAGAGATCCATTGCAGCCAGTTTCCGGGCTCGCTCGTGGGCCCCATCTTCGCCGAGCAGATCGAAGTGACGATCCGCCATCACGCGCTCGAATCGGGCTGCTTCGTTGTCAATGCAACGGGCTGGCTCAGCGAGGCGCAGATCGCCTCGGTCACGAGCGATCCGAAGCTGCAGAAGGCGCTGCGCGGCGGCTGCAACGCCGCGATCGTTTCGCCCGAAGGCCAGCATCTCGCCGAGCCGCTGCGCGAAGGCGAGGGCATGGTGATCGCCGACCTCGACATGGCGCTCATTACCAAACGCAAGCGCATGATGGATTCGGTCGGCCATTACGCGCGCCCCGAATTGCTGAGCCTCGCGATCAACGAGCGGCCGGCCACGCCCGTGTTTTCCCTCGACGACGCCCCCGTCGTTCCCACCTGGAGTGCTCACGATGAATGCCAGCCTCAACCTGCCGGAATCGAATCTGCAACTCTTGACTGAGCTTCAGTCGAGCGGTTTGCGGCTCGCCGAGCCCCAGTTGCCGGGCCTGTCGCGTCGCGGCGGTGCGGGGCCTTCGGACCACCAGGCCGTGGTGATCGACGGCGTCACGCTGATGGTGCCGGTCCACACGCACGGCGCGCATCGGTCGGCGTTTGTTGCGGGGACACCGGATGGGTCGGGTGTCAGCACGCTCAAGCGCGGCACCATTCCCGTCGCGCAGATCGCGTTTGCGAAAACGCCGCGCTTCTATGCATTGCAGACGCTCGATGGCGTGCCGTATTCGCATATCGCGACCTTGCACGGGACCGACGTTCTCGCGACGACGGTGCTGCAAACCTGCATACGCTACGAAAGCCGCAAGAAGGCATGCAAGTTCTGCGCGATCGGACAGTCGCTCGCGGCGGGACGCACGATTGCGCGCAAGACGCCGGAGCAACTCGCGGAAGTAGCACGCGCAGCGGTCCTGCTGGACAAGGTGAAGCACATGGTGCTCACCACGGGCACGCCGGCCACGCCCGACCGCGGTGCCGCCATCCTCTGCGACAGCGCGCGTGCGATTCGCCGCGCCGTCGACCTGCCGATCCAGGCCCAGTGCGAACCGCCCGACGACGATGGCTGGTTCGCGCGCATGCGCGAGGCCGGCATCGATACGCTCGGCATGCATCTGGAAGTGGTGGGCGAAAGCGAGCGGGCGCGCATCATGCCGGGCAAGGCAACGGTGCCCGTGAGCCGCTACATGGAGGCGTTCGAAGCGGCGGTGCGCGTGTTCGGGCGCGGCCAGGTGAGCACGTATATCCTCGCGGGCCTCGGCGATACGCCGCAGACGATCCTCGACATGGCGCAGCGGCTGCTTGCGATCGGCGTCTATCCGTTCGTCGTGCCGTTCGTGCCGATCTCGGGCACACCGCTCGAAGACCTCGCGCCGCCCGCGCCCGAATTCATGCAGGCGATACTCGCGCCGCTCGGTGCGATGGTCCGCGAAGCAGGCCTGCGCGCCGCCGACATCAAGGCGGGCTGCGGGAAGTGCGGCGCATGTTCTTCGTTGTCCTCATATGAAAAGGAGGCGGCATGAGCACGACCGGTTTGCCACGCGCCAACGACGAGGAAATCGTCGTGCGCTGGGCCAGCGAGCCCTGGGAGCGCGATGCGGCTTTTGCGATTCGTCGTGCGGTGTTCTGCGAAGAGCAGGGTATTTTCGAAGGCGACGACCGCGATGACATCGACAGCCATGCGCAACTGCTCGTCGCGGTGCAAGGCGCGGGCGGCGCGCAGCCGTGCGTGGTCGGCACCGTGCGTATTCATCGCGACCCGGCGAAGGCTTCGACGTGGTACGGCTCGCGGCTCGCCGTCAGCGAGGCATTCCGGCACCACCGCCACATCGGCGCGACACTGATCCGTCTGGCCGTGAGCAGCGCCCATGCGCTCGGCTGTTCGACGTTCCTTGCGCAGGTGCAGGCGCAGAATGCGCCGCTGTTTCAGCGTCTGCACTGGCACACGCTCGACGAAGTGATGACCTTTGGCCGGTTGCATCACGTCATGCGGGCCGATCTCGCCCACTATCCGCCGTGCGCGACACCTTATGTCGGCTTCGTCGTCGATCAGCGGAGGGCGGCATGACGCTCGACGAAATCGTCGCGGCGGTGCGCGCGAGCCGCGGCGTCGCGCACAAGACCGATATCGCGCCGATGCTTGCGGCGCTCGACGCGGGGCACGAGGTCTCGGCGGTGATGGCCGCCGGCGACGATTGCGCCGCGATTCCCGATGGCGACGGCTATCTGCTCTTCGCTGCCGAAGGGATGGTGAGCGATCTGATCGAAGCGATGCCGTGGTTCGCAGGGTATTGCTCGGTCCTCGTGAACGTGAGCGACGTCTGCGCGATGGGCGGACGTCCCATTGCCGTGGTCGACGTGATCTGGAGCCAGGGCGTCGAGCCCGCGGCACAGGTGCTCGAAGGCATGGCGGCGGCGTCGCGTCAACTGGGCGTGCCCGTGGTCGGCGGCCACAGCAATGCGCGCAGCGATCGCACGCAGCTCGCGGTGGCCATACTCGGCCGCGCAAAGCGCCTGTTGTCGAGCTTCGAGGCGAAGGCCGGCGACAAGCTGCTCATGGCGGTCGATTTGCGCGGTGCGTTCGTCGAGCCCTATCCCTACTGGAACGCGGCCACCGAGGCGCCCGCCGAACGCCTGCGCGGCGACCTCGCATTGCTATCGCAACTCGCCGACGATGGCCTGTGCGCGGCGGCGAAGGATATCAGCATGGCGGGCATCGTCGGCACTGCGATGATGCTCGCCGAATGCTCGCGCGTGGGCGTGGCGATCGATCTCGAATGCGTGCCGAAGCCCGCCGACGTGCCGCTTGCGCGCTGGCTGCAGATATTCCCGAGTTTCGGCTATCTGCTGAGCGTGCGCGAAGAGCATGTCGACGAAGCGATTGCGCGTTTCAAGGCACGCGACATCGCCTGCGCGGCGATCGGTGAAATGCAGGGCGAGCCGTCGATCGACCTGCGCTGGCAAGGCGAAGCGCGCAGCGTCTGGCGGCTCGACGAACAGGCTTTCATCGTACCTTCGGATCGCCGCGCGACGCGCCCGTTCGCGCCTCGTGGCGCCCTTTGTCATACCGATTGAGCGAAGGAGAGAAGACATGCCCGTCACCCATTTCGTGGTGCGCTGGCCGGATGGCACCGAAGCACGCTGCTATTCGCCTTCGACTGTCGTGCGCGACTATCTGCACCCCGGCGACTATCCGCTGGACGACTTTCTCGACGCCGCCCATGACGCGCTTCGCGCCGCGTCCGAGCGCGTGCGCGAAAAATTCGGCTATGCGTGCTCGTCGGCGCTCGACCAGTGGGACGTCATCGAGCGTACCGCCCGGCAATACCATTCGCAGCCGACGGCACGCGTGACCGTCGTGAGCGTCGATTGAATCATGGCGTCGCGGCGGTAGAGGCGCCGCGAGCGTCGCATAAGGAGATTCCCATGTCTACACAAGCAAGCAGTCCAGAAGATCATTTCGGCGTCGTCGTCATCGGCGGCGGCCAGGCGGGTCTTTCGATGAGCTGGTATCTCAAGCTATCCGGCATCGATCACGTCGTGCTGGAGAAGCGTACCGTCACGCACACGTGGCGCGAGCAGCGCTGGGACGCGTTCTGTCTCGTCACGCCGAACTGGCAATGCGCGCTGCCCGACTATCCGTATCGCGGCGACGATCCGCATGGCTTCATGAAGAAAGACGAGATCGTCGAATGGCTCGATGGCTTCGTGCGTCACGTCGATGCGCCCGTGCGCGAGGGCGTGTCCGTAACGCGCGTTGCACGCCGGCCGCAAGGCGGCTATCTTGTCGAGACTTCGGCCGGCGCGCTAAGCGCCGATCAGGTCGTGGTTGCCTCGGGTGGCTATCACACGCCGATCGTGCCGCGCATGGCGGAGCGCCTGCCCGCGCATATCGTGCAGCTTCAGTCGTCCGCGTATCGCAATCCGTCCGCTTTGCCTGAGGGTGCCGTGCTCGTGGTCGGCTCCGGACAATCGGGCGCGCAGATTGCCGAGGATCTGCATCTGGCGGGCCGCAAGGTGATTCTGGCCGTCGGCGAGGCGCCGCGCTGCGCGCGGTTCTATCGCGGTCGCGACGTGGTCGACTGGCTTGCCGATATGAAGTACTACGACATGCCCGTCGAGGAGCATCCGTTGCGCGAGGGCGTGCGCGACAACACCAATCACTACGTGACGGGACGCGACGGCGGGCGCGACATCGACCTGCGCCGTTTCGCGCGCGAAGGCATGGAGCTTTACGGCGCGCTCGAAGACTACGTGGACGGCGCCCTGCGATTTGCGGGCAGCCTGCGCGCCAATCTCGACAGCGCCGATGAAACGTACAACCGCATCAACGCGTCGATCGACCGGTTCATCGCGCAGAAAGGCATCGAGGCGCCCGCGGGCGGGCCCTATCGTTCCGTGTGGGAGCCGTCCGAAGAGCGCACGGCGCTCGATCTTGCGGCGAGCGGGATCGGCAGCATTGTCTGGTGCATCGGATTTCGGCCGGATTTCAGTTGGATCGACCTGCCGGTATTCAACGGCCGTGGATATCCGGGACACGTGCGCGGCGTCACGAACCACGCAGGCCTCTATTTTCTGGGGCTGCCGTGGCTGCACACCTGGGGCTCGGGGCGCTTTTCGGGCATTGCGCGCGATGCCGCGTATCTTGCCGACCGGATCGTCGCGCAGGCACGCCCCGATGCGCGCGCGGCGTGACGCATCGGCCGCCCAGGGTAAAGCGCGTGCGCAGACTGCGTCGCGCACGCAATACGTTGCCGGTATGCCCGAGCTGGCGTTCGCGGGACTCTCGGAGCAATGGTTGTTGCGCACGTGCGGGCAATTGCACCGGAACGCGCTCGCGGAACAGAGGGGCCTCGCATCGCCGGACTTCTACGACGACGAAGGGCAGAAGTCGTATGCGGCATTTATGGCGGTGCGCGTGCGCGAGGCGAGGCTAGAGGACGTCGGCGAGCACCAGCGCTTCGCGATCGAGGCTCAGGTGCAGCGCATTGCGGGCGCACGACACTTCGGCCGGTTTCGCGTTTTCACGCCCGAGAGCGCCGTTGCCGGTGTCGAGATGATGTCGACGTTCGTGCGCCGCGAGCGCAGCGGCGATAACCGGTCCGTGTGCCGCGCGATGTTTGGCGGCGCGCCGCTTCGTGCGATGCCCGCCGCGGCCGTCGAACTGGCCGCGCAGGCAAGGCGCCTGCGCGCCGACGACTGGACGCGCCACGGCCGTCTCGATCGGACTGCGCATGCGGTACGGCACGTCGTGGAGTACCTGCCGTGCCCGTCGCTCGATTTCAACGGCGCGCATCTGCTTTACTTCGCGAGCTTTCAGTCGATGGTCGAGCGCGCCGAATGGCACTGGCGCTCGGCGCCGCATTCCGCGCCGCCGTGTCTCGTCGAACGCGATATGGCCTTCTACGGCAACGCCAACGTGGGCGATCGCCTGATCCTGTCGTTCGGCGCGCGGCATGCGGGCCACGACGGCCTTTCGCATTGGTGTTCGATCACGCGCGCCGCCGATGGCGTGCGTATTGCCGATGTCGTCACGCACAAACGGTGGTCGCACGAATGATGCCTCGTGCGCGGCACGCATGTCTTAATGAGCCGGACGACAACGCCGGTGACGTGATAGCGGCGACGGCTGCTCAATGTATGTGAAAGACTCCGCCAATCCCCACGCTAACCGGCGGTGCCGCATAGTATCCCGGCGCATACCCATAGTAGTAGCCCGGCGCGGGGGCGTAGCCATAAGGCGGCGCGACGATGCAACCGCTCAGGCCGCTGATCAGGGTGAGGATGAGGAGCGTTCGGGTCATCGACTGGTGTCCGCGTGGCGTGGGGTAGGAGAAGACGGCCGTGGTTGTCACACGAAAGACACCGGACCGCTATTCAACAAGACGACTGAAGTTTAGTGTGCGAACACCGGTATTGGGTTTCGCACACGATTACACGTGTAACGTGTTGTGACCGCCGATACAACTCACGGCGGTGCGCGGCCACCGGGGGGATGCCGTGCATTGAAAGACTGTGTAAGCGAGAAAAACGGGCGAATGTCTGTATAGTCTCCAGGATGTCGCGAAGGTCCCTGGTTGCACCAACGGGGCCGTTCAATTCCTCAATTCGTGAACCTGGCGGCACTCACATGACCGATTCTGCCGATATCCGTTTCCTCCTTGCGATCCAGCAGAACGGGAGCCTGATTGCTACTGCGCGAAAGCTTGGGCTCACGCCTTCCGCGGTTACTCAGCGCCTGCAGCAACTCGAAAAGAAACTCGGCGCGAGGCTGATCGACAGAACCGCGCGCAAGCTGATCTTCACCGAGGAGGGCGCGCTGCTGTGCCAGCGCGGATCGGAATTGATCCAGCAATTCGATACGCTGCTGGAAGATCTGCGCATTCGCCAGGGGGGATTGGTCGGAACATTGAAGGTCAACGCACCGCTCGGCTTCGGCCGCCGGTATCTCGCTCCCGTCATCGCCGACTTCCAGCAAGCCAATCCCGACGTCGACGTGGCATTGACGCTATCCGACCAGCCATTGACCGAAGCGGCCGACCGTTTCGATGTCGTGGTGCACATCGGCGAACTGCGCGCCTCCAATCTTGTTGGCCATGCCATTGCGCCCAACGCGAGATGGGTTTGCGCCTCCGCTGCCTTCCTCAAACGGTTTGGCAATCCGGACGCGCCTGACGATCTCGCGCGATTGCTGTGCATCGTCCTTCGCGAGAACAACGAGGACGTCTCGCTATGGCATTTCAGCAAAGGCAAAACCAGCCGCAGCGTCAGGGTCGCATCGAAACTGAGCTGTAACGATGGCGACGTGATTCGCCGCTGGGCCTGCGAGGGGCGAGGCATCATCCTGCGGTCCGAATGGGACGTCGCGGACGATATCCGGCAAGGAAGGCTGGTGAGGCTGCTGCCCGCGTGGAAGGCGCCGGATGCCAACGTCACTGCCCTGACACACAACCGGTCCGGCTTGCCGAGAAGAACCCGGGATTTCATGCAATATCTGCAGGCACGCTTCAGGCCGCTGCCGCCATGGCGGGTTTGAAAACGCCACTCCTTGCCGCGGATCCCGCTTCGGCCGCGGGCGATTTGCCTCTGGACGACCTGCTGGCCATTCAATACATATGAACCATTGAGTTAATTCAACTTAACTCTCAACGGGACGTCGAAACCTATAATTGGACTCACTTCGGGATTCCGATTATCAAGGGCTATGTCCGTGGAAGACGCCTCGCTTCATCCCCGCTATCCGAAAGCCGTCCTGTTCGACCTTCTAACCGCATTGCTCGATTCCTGGACACTCTGGAATCGTTCCGCCGGATCGGAACAGGCGGGCCGGGCCTGGCGTGCCGAGTACCTGCGCCTCACCTACGGCTGCGGGCAATACGTCGAATATGAAGCGCTGGTCAGACAGGCGGCGCAACACGTGGGCCTTTCCGCATCCGCGCCGCAAGCGCTCGAGGATAACTGGCTCGAACTGGCTCCATGGCAGGGGGCCGTGGCGGCGTTGCAGCAACTGCGGCCTCGCTGCAAGCTTGCCGTCGTGACGAATTGCTCCTATCGGCTCGGTCGGCGAGCCGCGGCGATTCTGCCCGTGCGATGGGATGCGGTGGTGACGGCGGAAGAAGCCGGCACCTACAAACCCGATCCCCGTCCTTATCGGCTTGCGCTCGACAAGCTCAACGTCGCGCCCCACGAAGCGGCGTTCGTCGCCGGCTCCAGTTACGACATGTTCGGTACGGCTGTCGTCGGACTGCGGACGTACTGGCACAACCGGATTGGCTTGCCGCTCGTACCCGGCGCGCGGGCGCCGGAGATCGAGTCGCCGGCACTCGATGCACTCGTCCCGTGGGCCAGCCACTTTGGGCCGGCGACTCAACCCTGACACCCGATCACATCATGACGCTCGATTCACTCGATACCCCCGCGGCCGTCATCGACGTCCGCCGGATGAGCAAGAACATCGCCTCGATGCAGGCGCGAACGAACGCCCTGGGCGTGAAGTTCCGGCCGCACGTGAAGACGTCGAAATGCCTCGACGTCGTCCAGGCGCAGCTATCCGCCGGCGCACAAGGCATTACGGTTTCCACCCTGAAGGAGGCGGAAATCTTCTTCGCGGCGGGTATTGTGGACATTCTCTACGCCGTCAGCATCGTTCCCTCCAAACTTTCCCGAGTCATGACGCTCAGGAAACAGGGCTGCGATCTGAAGATCATCGTCGACAATGCCAGCGCCGCCGCGGGTATCGTCGCGTTCTACCGCGACACGGATGCACCGCTCGAAGTGTGGATCGAAGTCGATACCGACGGGCATCGCTCCGGCATCGCGCCCGAAGACGATGCGCTGCTGGAAACCGGCCGCATTCTGCAGGCGGGCGGCGTCGAGGTCGGCGGCGTCATGACGCATGCCGGCTCGAGCTACGAACTGAACACGCAGGAGGCCCTGGCGGCGCTCGCCGAGCAGGAGCGCGCCGGCTGCGTGCGCGCCGCAGAACGCCTGCGCGCCGCCGGCATGCCTTGCGCGACCGTTAGCGTCGGCTCGACGCCGACCGCGCTGGCCGCAAGCCGCCTGGATGGCGTCACCGAAGTCCGTGCCGGCGTTTACGCATTTTTCGATCTCGTGATGCACAACGTCGGCGTATGTGCGATCGACGACATCGCGCTCAGCGTGGTCACCACCGTCATCGGCCATCAACTGGACAAGGGATGGATCATCGTGGACGCGGGCTGGATGGCCATGAGTCGTGATCGCGGCACGTCGAAACAATCCCGCGATTTCGGCTACGGGTTGGCCTGCACGCTGGACGGCGCCCCGCTCGACGGCTACCTGCTGATTGGCGCCAACCAGGAACACGGTATTCTGGCGCGAGTGCATGCCGATCATGCACCTGACGAAGGCGATCTCGAAGCCTGCTTTCCGGTTGGCACCCGACTGCGCATCCTGCCGAATCACGCTTGCGCCACAGGTGCGCAGTTCCCCGAATACCATGCCCTGGAACCGACCGGGGAACTTACCGTATGGAGGCGCTTTCATGGCTGGTGAAAATCGTCCGCAGGAACCCGTTCATCCCGCTACGCCGGGTCTGGCAACACCTGGCGGTCACTACAGCCATGTGACGGTCGCAAACGGCTTCGTTTTCGTTTCGGGCCAACTGCCGGTTACCGCCACCGGAACCAGGCTGACCGACCGTTCCTTCGCCGAGCAGGCTCAACAGGTACTCGACAACGTGGAACAGGCGCTGCTGGCCGCGGGCAGCGCCATCGACCGTCTGGTGCAGGTTCGCGTCTATGTCGACGACATCGCCAACTGGCCTGAATTCAACCGTATCTATACAGGTTGGGCCGGTGAGTCGCGTCCTTCCCGAGCCGTTGTTCCTTCTGGTCCGCTGCATTTCGGTTTGAAGGTCGAGGTAGAGGCGGTAGCGGTTCTGTAAATGCGGTACGTCAATGCCCGACGACCCACCCATCCCAGGAGCCTTTTCGATGGAGCTTCGGCAGTTGCAGTATTTCCTCAAGATCGCGGAAGCCGGCACGCTGTCGCGGGCGGCGATCCTGCTGGCGATCGGCCAGCCGGTTCTGACCCGGCAGATCAAGGCGCTCGAAGAGGAGATGGGGACGCCACTGCTTCATCGCACCGGGCGCGGCGTCACGCTCACCGAAGCCGGGCGCATTCTGGAGCAGCAGGCGCGCCGTGTCGTCGACACGCTTCACGACACGGAAGTCGAGATCAGGATGCTGCGCGTGTCGCCTGCCGGGCGCGTGGTGATCGGCATGCCGCCTTCGGTGGCGGCCGTGCTGACCACGCCGCTCGTCCAGCAGTTCCGCCACGAACTGCCGGACGCCGCGCTCGGCATCGTCGAGGGCTTCAGCGGCCATGTGCTCGACTGGCTGATGACCGGCGCGATCGATGTGGCCATCCTGTACAACGCACCCCGCTTGCGCGCGCTAGCCACCGATCCGCTGCTTACCGACGAAATCTTCCTGCTGGGCCCGGCGTCGGATCCCGCCGGGGTCGGCGAGGGCGCGGTGGCCGCGAAGCGTCTTGCCGACCTGCCGATGATCCTGCCGAGCCGCCCGCATAGTTTGCGCGTGATGCTCGACCGCGTACTCGCGAAAGCCGACCTCGCGGCCAACCCCAGGCTCGAAATCAACGCGATGCCTTCCACGCTGCATCTGGTCGAGGCAGGGTTTGGCTATACGATTCTCTCGTATTCGTGCGTGCATCAGCTCGTGGTGGACGGGCGCATTCGCTGCTGGCGGATCGTGCAGCCGACGATGACGCGCTCGCTCGTGATGGCGACTTCGACGCAGCGGCCGGTGACGCGCGTGGCGCGCATGCTGATGCGCATGGCGCACCGGCAGATCGAGCGGCTGATCGACGACGGTCATTGGTCGCCGGCGGGAATCTGAATTCAGCTCGCCGGATCGACGTCGAGCCGCACGATCCAGCCTTCGGTGCCCGGCCGGGCGGCCGGGTAGCGCTGAAGCACCAGCGGATCGTGGCCCGGCACGATATGGGCCGGCGAACTGGCGAGGCGGCGTAGCGTCGCGTAGCCATCGAGCAATGCGTCGACCTGGTAGACGATCGGAAACACGCGCCCTTCGTCCATGTGCGTGTAGAAATGGCTCGCGTCGGAGGCGAGCACGACCCAGCCGCGTTCTGTGAAGACGCGCACGACCTGCAGCCCGCGCGTATGCCCGCCGATATGATGCACTTCGACGCCGGGCGCGACTTCGCCCGCTCCGTCGTGGAACTGCACGCGATCCGCAAACACGCGCTGGACCATCCGGGCGACGTCGTCGGCTTCGTACGCGCCGCGCAGCATGCGGTGGCACATGCACCGCCCGGTCGCGAACGCCATTTCGCTATCCTGAAGATGGAAGCGCGCTTGCGGCAGCAGGGCGTGATTGCCCGCGTGGTCGTAGTGCATGTGCGTGATGATCACGTCGCGCACGGTATCCGGCGCGATGTCGAGCGCGAGCAGTCCCGCTTCGACCGGATGCAGCATCTCGCGTCCTCGCCGCGCGCCGACTTCGCGGTCGAACCCGGTATCGACGACGATCGTGCGCCCGCCGCCGACGATCGCCCACACGTAGTAGGCGAGCGGCATATTGGTGTCGTGCTCGTCGCCGCCGATGAAGTTGTCCGGCGAGCGCCGCGCGAGCGACGCATACCGGATCGCATAGACGCGATAAGGGGAAGGGGGCATCGTGCGCTCCATCGGTGGCGGTCGAGCCGGTTCAGGCGCTGGCCGCCTGTTCCGCGAACACTTCGCGCGCAAGCCGGAACGAATCGACGCCGGCCGGCACGCCGCAGTAGATCGCCACCTGCAGGAACACCTCGCGGATCTCTTCGCGCGTGACGCCGTTGCGCAGCGCGCCCGCAATGTGCATCTTCAGCTCGTGCGGCCGGTTCAGCGCGCTGATCATCGCGAGATTGAGCAGGCTGCGTACCTTGCGCGGAATGTCGTCGCGACCCCATACGCCGCCCCAGCAGTACTCCGTGGTCAGCCGCTGCATCGGCATGTTGAAGTCGTCGGCGGAATTCATCGCCTTCTCGACGTAGGCGTTGCCCAGAATCGCCTTGCGGATTTCCATGCCGCGTTCGAACAGGGCGTCGTCGCCGGAAAATTCGGTGCGGGTATTGCGTGCGTTCATGCTGGTGTGCTCCAGGACAGTGAGTGAATGTTTCGTAAAACCAGGGATGGCGGAACTAGCGGGTAGCCCGAACCGCCGGAGGAATCGATTCCGCGGGCACGTCGCCGGATACCGGCATTTCGGCATGCACCTCTTCGAGCGAGCGCAGCCGCGTTTCCACGCCAAGCGCGAGCAGCACGACGGCCAGCAGTACGAACATACCGGCCATGAAGCACACCACGCCGAACAGGCCCGCTATCGAGAAGACCGTTACCACCGCATACGGAACGCCGACGTTGGCGAGCCGCCCGAGCGCGTTGCACAACCCCATGCCGCGCAGGCGCAACCGGGTGGGAAACAGTTCGGGCGTGTAGGTCGCGAGGCCGAGCGCCGAGAGCACGTAGATGCAGACCGTGACGGCGAAGCCGAATGCAGCGATGGTTGCCATGCTGGTCGCGAACGGATACACGATGCCGAACACCGCGCCGAGCACGGAGAACAGCACGAGGCCCCATTTGCGGCCCAGCCGGTCGGCGATGGCGAACGAAATGAGCGAACCGACCGGACCGCCGGCGAACATCACGGACGTCATCAGCAGCGAATGCGCGATGTCGAAGCCGCGCTTCACGAGCAGCGTGGGCACCCACGAGACGAACGCGTACATCACCGAAAAGCCGATCACGACGACCGCAATGCCGACGATCGTGCGGCTCAACTGGCCGCGTGCGAACAGCTCGCCGAGCTGGCCGCGGTCGGGACTGGCCTGCGCGATCAGCTCCGGGTCGCCGGCGCGAGCGCTGCGGCTTTCGATGTCGCGCACGATCGCGTCGGCCTCTTCGGTGCGCCCGACCGACGCCAGCCAGCGCGGCGACTCCGGCAGCGCCTTGCGCAGATACCAGACGACGAGGGCGCCAACGCCTGGGATCACGAACATCCAGCGCCAGCCGAAGTGCGGGATCACGACGTAGCTCGCCATGGCCGAGAGGAACAGCGAGAGGTTCGTGATCAGATTCAGGATTGCCGCATAGCGCCCGCGCGAATGGGCGGGAATGAATTCGATCAGGGTGCTGTAGCCCACCACGATTTCGGCGCCCAGCCCGAGGCCCATCACGAAGCGGAAGAACACGAGCCAGCCCATCGAAGGGGAAAGGGCCGCCGCAATCGAGCCGATGCCGAACACCATCAGGTTGAACTGGTAGGAAAACCGGCGGCCGAAGCGGTCGCCGAGTATGCCCGCCATCCATGCGCCGATCGTCAGGCCGACGAAGCCCATCGAAATGAACAGCGCGTTGAGATGGATGTCCGAGACGCCGGCGTTGACGAGCGCCCCCAGGACGCCACCGGACAGATAGTTGTCGAATGCGTCGAAGAACATGCCGCCCGCGATCAGCGCCAGCAGATGCCGGTGGAAAGGTCCGATCGCGAGCGCGTCCAGCCGCTGCCCGACGCCAGGTTGCCTCGTGTACATGATGTCTCCTTGATATGAATAGTTATGCGGGCGCCGGCGGGCGGCGCATTCAATGCGGCGGCACGGTCAACCGGATCAACTCGCGCACGTCGGCCAGCCGGTCGATCTGCCAGCAGTGCTCGATCACGCGGCTGGCGACGTCGCGAGGAATCACGCGGGTCTGGTCGTAGAACTTGGCTTCGAGATCGGCGTTGCTCATCGGGCGCGCCAGATTGCCGATCGACTGCTCCAGCGTCTTGTGCAGCACGCGGCCATCCGTCAATTGCACTTCGACTTCCACAGCGTCCTCGCTCACGCGCGCGTCGGCGGTGGCTTCGGTCAGATTGCGCAGCCGCGTGAGCACCGGGTCGGTCGCGACGTCGTCGGTGAATTCGTCGAGCCCCGCTTTGCCGCGCGCAAGACCGATGGCGGCCGCGTGATAGATCGAGAACTTCCCTTCGAGCCCGCAGGTGATGTGCTGCTTGTTGCACAGATCCTTCACGAGCGGGGCGACGCGCAACCGGATCGCGGCGACGTCGTCTGCTTTCAGCGCATGCTCGCGATGTAGCTGAATGCACGCGTCGATGGTCGGATGGATCACGATGCCGCACGGAAACGGCTTGTATGCGTTGTACGACAGGTCGAACTCCGTACCGAAGCCGTCTGTCACTTTGGCAAGATCGTACGCGCTGGCCTCGACCGCCGCGAAACCGCGCGGCCCTTCCAGCCCGTGCAGGCCTGCCGTGAAGTCGCGCTGCGCGAGCAGCGCCGCCATATAGCCGCTCTGCGCCGCACGCCCGGGATGAAACGATTTCGCCATGGAGCCGAACATCTCGCGCAGTCCTGAGGATTGCGTTGCCGCGAGGCCGATCGCATGGATCATCTGCTGTTTCGATAGACCGAGCAGACGCCCGATCGCCACTGCCGCGCCGAACACGCCGATCGAGCCTGTGCTATGCCAGCCGGCCTCGTAATGCGCCGGATACGTCGCGTTGCCGATTCGCGAGCTGACTTCGAAGCCGAGAATGAACGCGTGCAGAAAGTCGCGCCCGCTCACCGGGTTGACGCTCGCATAGGCGAACAGCGCGGACGCCACCGGCGAGCTGTTGTGAATGTAGTTGCGCGGCGTCGTATCGTCGTAGTCGTGCACATGCGTGCTGATGCCGTTCAGCAAGGAGGCGAACAGCGGATCGAAGCGTTCGGTGCGGCCGAGCACGCTGGCCGTGGGGGCCCCCGCGTAGGCGCCCAGAGCGCCGATGGCGATGTCCATGGCCGGATGCGTGCAGCCGCCCAGCGCGCAGCCGGTGATGTTGAGCAGGGCGCGCTTCGCTTCCGCGACGGTGGCAGCAGGAATCGCGTCAGGCGTACTTTCCGCCACGCAGGCCGCCAGTTGCGCGGTGACGTCGCTGGCGACGGCAGGTTGGGTTCTCGCGTTCATGATCGACGGATCTCCACGCCGCCCAGGCGCTCGCTCATCAACGCAACGGCCGTATGATCGGTCTGCGGTCCCAGCAGCGACGACGCGCCGCCCCACAGCTCGCGGCACAGCGAAGCGAACGGAACGTTGATGCCGCGCTGCTGCGCGATATCGAGCGCGATCACGAGATCCTTCACCATCAGCTCGATAGAGAAGCCGGAGTTGAAGCCGCGCGAGATCACGTACTGCTTGAACTTCTTCTGCGTGCTGTTATTGACGCCGGTGGAGGCATTGAGGATATCGACCATATTTTCCGGGTCGATGCCGAACTTCGTGCCGATCAGCAGCGCCTCGATGCCGATCAGGAAGCCGCCCGCCGAAACGAGATTGTTCAGCGACTTCATCGCATGGCCCGAGCCGATCGGCCCGGTGCGCATCACCGATCCCATCGCACCGAGAATGGGCATCATGTCGTCGATCACCGCGCGCTCGCCGCCGGCCATGATCGTCAGCTCGCCGCTCGTTGCGCGCGGCACGCCGCCGGACACCGGCGCGTCGAAAAGGCGGATGTCGTTTTCCGCAAGGCGCCTGGCGAACGCGATCGTCGCGTCGGGACGGCCCGAGGTCATGTCGATGACCGTCGTGCCGGGCCGCATCGTCGCGGCCACGCCATCGTCGGCGAACAGCACCTGCTCGACGACCGAGCTGTTCGGCAGAATATCGATCACGACGTCGCAACGTTCGCCGATCTGCGCGAGCGACGCGAGCTCCACGCCGCCGACTTCGTCGAGAAATTTCGCGCGATGCGGGGCGCGCACGTCGTACGGCACCACCTGGTAGCCTGCTTTGATCAGGCACGAGGCCATGGGCCAGCCCATGGCGCCGAGTCCGATGAATCCGATCAACGGCCGGGTCTGCTCATTCATGGAGTAATCCCTTTTTACTTAGCATTGCTTCATAAAAACAGCGGAGGTTCCAGATTCCGCACTTCACCGCTCCATGACCGGCCCGTCGCGACGGCACTCCGTGAGTTGCACCTCGCGGTCTCCTGGGGGCATCGGCCCGACGGTCATCGAGCTGGTGTTCGGAAACAATCATAGTCTTCGCCCTCATCGCGAGGATGATCATTTTCGGCATATCAGACTCGCCAGTTAGGGCATAGCTCGGGCCGGGCGGATGCCGCACCCGTCGATCCGGCTTGGCGCTAGAATTGCCGCGAAACAGACGTGATCCGGTTGGCTTTGCGGAGCGTCTTGCAGGAACCGCCTTTCCATTTCTTCATTTGCCTCGAACATGAAAACTTTGCTAAAGAGTTTTGCCGCGCTGCTCTACGCTGCCGCTTTGCTGTCTCATGCCGCTCATGCGGAGGAATTGCGCGTCATGACGTCCGGCGGCTTCACGGCGGCTTACGAACTGCTGGGTCCGAAATTCACGGCGGCCACCGGCGACACGCTCGATACGATCCGCGGTCCCTCGATGGGCAAGACGCCCCAGGCCATTCCGAACCGGCTCGACCGGGGCGAGTCGGCCGACGTGGTGATCATGGTGGGCTATGCGCTCGACGATCTCGTCAAGCGCGGCAAGGTCGTTCCGTCGTCGCGCGTGGAACTGGCGGATTCGCGCATCGGAATGGTGGTCAAGAGCGGGGCGCCCGTGCCCGACATCAGTACGGTCGAGGGCCTCAAGAAGGTGTTGCTCGACGCGCAATCCGTTGCGTATTCGGACAGCGCGAGCGGCGTCTACGTCCAGCAGCAGCTTTTCAGCAAGCTCGGCATTGCAGACCAGATGAAAGGGAAGGCCACGATGATCCCGCGGATTCCCGTCGCCAGCGTGGTTGCGAAAGGAGAGTATCAGTTGGGTCTGCAACAGGTGAGCGAGTTGCTGCCCATTCCCGGCGTGACCTTCGTCGGACGGATTCCCGAGTCGGTACAGTCGGTGACGCGCTTCGCGGCGGGCATTCCCGTCAACGCGCCGCATCCGGCCGAGGCCAAAAAGCTGCTCGACTTTCTTTCTTCGGCTGACGCCCAGACCGTGGTCAAGTCGACGGGCCTCGACCCTGTCGTCCATTAACCGGGGCGCCGACATGAGCGTCTTTCGCCGGTGGCTCGTTCTTATCGTGTTGGCAGGGGCATCGTGTGCCTTGGCGACAACGGCGGCGGCTGCCGCCACCACCGCTAAAAGCACTGCATCCGTCCGCGATTTCAAGGGCTGGGAGGTTGTTTGCGACAACGTGAAACGCTGTGCGGCCGTGGGGGCCGATGAGGACAACCCCAGTCTTGTCGTGTGGCTGTGGCGCGATGCGGGCCCGGATGGGGCGATGAAACTGCAGCTCGCGGCCGACAAGCCGCTGCGTGCGGATCAACTGCGCTTCGACGGTCGCGCATTCCGTATCGACGCGTCGAAAACGAAGGCATGGCAGGACAAGACGGCTCAGACGTATGCCTACCGGTTCGCCACGGAAGACACTGCCACCGTCTCGGCCTGGATCGAGGCGGCTCGCGACGCGCACACGATGAGCTTTGGCGATCCGGCTGCGTCGGTCACGCCGGGCATTTCGCTGGCCGGCTTGAGCGCGGCGCTGCTGGCCGTCGATGACATGCAAGGCCGTGTGGGGACCGTGACCGCGTGGCGTCGCGCGGGTGCTGCGCCCGCTTCGTCGGTGCCGGCCGCGAAGCCGCTGCCCGTCGTCAAGGGGGCGCCGCCCGTGCCGGATCTCTCCGCGGCCGAGCAACGCCGGCTGATCGATGTCACGTTCGCGAGCGTGCATGCCGAGGTCGAGCAGTGCGACGCGGACAACGGCGCAACGGACGACACGAAGGGCCCCCATGATGGCAGCCGTGCCGTCGCCCTTTCGGCGAACGAAGCCCTGGTCTCGCTCGCCTGCGGGGACGGCTCGGCCTATAACAATGCGAGCCTCTGGTACCGCGTGCACCGCACGGCGCCGTTTGCCGTGAAGCCGCTGGCCTTGCCCGGCAACACAGGGACCGGCGACGACGGCGATTCCGTGCCGCGAAACCAGTTGACGGGCGCGTTCTACAACACGGACGAGGGCGGCCTCATCAGCTTCGATCGGGCTCGCAGCGTGGGCGATTGCGGCGATTCGATGACATGGGTTTTCGACGGCGCGAATTTCGTGCTGGCGGGAGACCGCTTCGAGGGCGCGTGTGTTGGTCTTCTGATGGATGACTGGCCGTGGGTGTATCGCACAAAGAGGCAGTGAGGCTGCCGATTGCTGCTTGCGTTCGCATGCAGTTTGAATGCGTGGGCGGAGTTTAGCCAATTGCAGACGTCCATATGGTTGCGCAGAACGGCTGGTACCCGGTCTATTGCTGCCGTTCGTTTGCGACAGACCACGGTCGCAACGGGATCCAGACACGCCATAGCCAACTGGCGATCTTCGATCCCGCAGGGCAGTGCCAGGCCAAAAAATCACAGGTCCGTGTTGACAGCCGACGCCTGGACCCACTTCGTCATGGCTAACTCACGAAACATCATGCCGAACGGGCGGCGCCTCGCTGCAGCCGCAAAATCCGTACAAAATTCAGCACAGTAGGCGATTTTTCGCGTTGCCGATGGACTAGCGCGATGCCTGTCGAAAGTGGGCTACCCTTCAGTTCGTGATAAGACACGCTTTCGACCTGAACCTGCCGGATCGATGCCGGAACCATCGCGACGCCGAATCCGGCCGCTACGAGGTTCGCCGCCGACGAGATCTGCGGCGATTCATGCCGATCGAGGGTGCGAAGCCGGCCTCGCGGCACGCGGCGATGATCGAATCATGCAGATCCGGGCCGATCGGCCGCGGAAAGAGGATGAACGGATCGTCCTCAAGATCTGCCAGATCGATTCGTCGTCGCCGGCTCAGGCGATGGTTTGCCGGCAGCACCGCCAACATGCTTTCGTCGACGAGCGGCTCGACGATCAGATCCCTGCAATTTAGCGGCATGCGCACCAGCGCCGCATCGAGCTGGCGCTCCGCGACCTTGTCCAGCAGCGCCGAACTGTTGCTCTCCTCGCAACTGATCGACACGCGCTCATACGCATGCCGGTACTGCTGCATCGTCGTCGCCACCATCGGATGAAACACCGTCGAACCTGCAAAACCCAGCGAAAGCCGGCCTGTCTCCCCACGTCCCGCGTTCCGTACTTCGACGAAAGCCTGTTGCGCGTCCTCGACGATGCGTCGCGCGCTCTCGCGAAAGAGCCGTCCTGCTTCGGTCAATTCGACGCGGCGCGGATGCCGGACGAACAAGGGCGTGCCGATTTCCCGCTCGAGCTTGAGGATCTGCTGGCTTAAGGGCGGCTGGGCGATGCCCAGGTGCGTCGCAGCGTCCGTGAAATGCAGATGCTCGGCCACCGCGAGGAAGTAGCGTAACTGACGAAATTCCATATCTTTTTCGTCTCCAAAAAGTGACTTCGAGATATTGGACTAATGGGTGGCCTGATTTTAACCTTGTGTCAACCCGACGCGCCCAACGATCACACCCCACCGGTTGGTTGAAGCCGATGCGCGTCAAACTCAACGTTTCTTCAGGAGAATTCGATGTCAGTGACGCGCGCACCGTCGGCAGAAGGGCTGGACAGCAAGGCCTCCGCGTTGATTGCGGAACTACGCAACATCGTGGGCAACAAGTACACCATGACTGACGATGGCGCGACCCGCCGCTATCGCACCGGCTTCCGGTTTGGTGCCGGCAAGGCGCTCGCGGTGGTTTGCCCCGGCACGATCGTCGAACAATGGAAAGTGCTGCAGGCGTGCATTGCAGCGAATGTGATTGTCATCACGCAGGCATCGAACACCGGCCTCACCGGCGGATCGACGCCGGACGGTAACGACTACGATCGCGACATTGTGATCGTCAGCACGAGCCGCATGAGGAAGGTCTACGTGATCGACGGTGGCAAGCAGGTCGTTTGCCTTCCGGGCGCAACACTCGATCAACTGGAAAAGACGTTGAAGCCGCTTGGCCGCGAGCCGCATTCGGTGATCGGCTCGAGTTGCATCGGCGCGTCGGTATTCGGCGGGGTGTGCAATAACTCGGGCGGTGCGCTGGTGCAGCGCGGCCCGGCCTATACGGAAATGGCGGTATTCGGGCAGGTGGATGCAGCGGGAAAACTCAACCTCGTCAACCATCTGGGAATCGAACTCGGCGACTCGCCTGAGGATATCCTCGGCCGGCTGGAGCGCCGGCAGTTCAGCGATACCGATATTCGCCTCAATGCGGGTGCCGGATCCGATCACGGCTACGCGACGCATGTTCGTGAGATCGATGCCGATACGCCCGCGCGTTTCAACGCAGACCCGCAGCGCTTGCATGAAGCGTCAGGTTCGGCTGGCAAGGTAATGGTGTTCGCGGTACGGCTCGATACGTTTCCGATCGAGCAGAATGCAAAGGTGTTCTATATCGGCACGAATCGCCCCGACGAGCTTACTGAAATCCGCCGTCACGCGCTGCATGACTTCAAACATCTGCCGATCTCCGGCGAATATCTGCATCGCGACGCTTTCGACATTGCTGAGGAGTACGGCAAGGACACTTTCCTTGCAATCAATTATCTTGGCACCTCCCGGCTGCCCGCGCTGTTCGGACTAAAGAGCCGTTTCGATGCGCTGTTCGACCGTTTCGGTTTTCTCCCCTCGCATCTTACCGACCGTGTCATGCAAGCTGCGAGCCGACTGTTCCCGAGCCATCTGCCGGCCCGAATGAAACAGTACCGTGATAAGTACGAGCACCATCTGATGCTGAAGGTCTCGGCCGAAAGTGTGGAAGAAACGCGTGCCTTCCTTTCACGCTATTTCGACCATGCGACCGGTGGTTATTTTGAATGTACGGACGAAGAAGGCAGGAAAGCATTCCTGCATCGTTTCGCTGCCGCCGGCGCGGCCGTTCGCTATCGCGCGGTACATACTCGGGAAGTGGAGAATATCGTCGCGCTGGACATCGCATTGCGACGCAACGACCGCGACTGGATCGAGACGCTGCCGCCCGACATCGGAGAAACCATCGCTATCACGTTGTACTACGGCCACTTCCTATGCCACGTGTTCCACCAGGATTACATCGTCAAGAAGGGTAACGACTGTCTTGAAGTCGAACATAAGATGTGGAAGTTGCTGGACCGCCGCGGCGCCGAATATCCGGCGGAACACAACGTCGGCCATCTGTACCATGCGAAGCCCCAGCTCGCAGCGTTCTATCAGCAGCTCGATCCTTGCAACTGCTTCAATCCGGGGATTGGACAGACGTCGAAGTTCGCGAAGTATCGGGAAACCGTAGTCCAGGTGACGTCCATTGCCGGCGGGTAGAGTTCCCCGCGACCCACGTCTGTCCTGTGGTCCACCGCAACGAAAACAGTAACGTGTTGACAAGGTACATGCACACATGCTGTCAGGGGCTGCTCCTGGTCGGTTAAGGGACACACCTTGAAATGGGTCACGAGTCTCCTGTGGGTCGTCTACGGTCTACGGCCGACCACATCATCCCGTCAACCATCCCGGATCCACGGCATGGTCATCGCACACCTACTCCCATTCCTGATACCCGGCCGGCGGCGCCGAATTACCGTAACCGGCGGGGTACGGCCGCCGCAGTTCAGGCGGCGTGTACATCTGGTTATATTCCTGCCAGGCAGGCGGAGGGCCCACGACGACAACCCGCTGAGCTACGGCTTGTGTGGGCGGCCTGGGTATGTAGGCGGGCTGCGCGTAAGCCGGTTGGTACCGGGCGGGCGGATACTGCGCAGGTACGTCCTGGTTGGCCTGAACGGTTCGAGGCGGCGGCGCGTATTCCTGCCCCGACTCCTCCGCCGACTCCCGGGACTCTGCCGACGTCGGGTTGTAGGCGGGCGCCCCCACATATTGCTGGGGCTGCCGATTCTGATATTGCCGAAGTTGCCCGCTCTGCGCCGCTGGAGCCGGTTGAGTTTCCTGCTCCGCTCCATATTGCGGTGCCTCATCGGCCTGCCGATACTGCGGCACCTCCCGCTGAGCATTCTGCAAATCGTGGTTCTGCGTCACCTGCGCATCGTCCTGGTCGGATCTGGACTCCGGCAATGCCGCCACGGCTTGTGTCGGAACCAGTATCGGCGGCTCGGATTCGGGGGCAAACAGCTTCGACGGCCTGGCCCGCGTCGAAGCCTGCTTCAGAGGCACAGGTTGCACCTCGGCCCGCTTAGGCGGTGAAGCCGGCTTCGACGACGCAACCGGCGCCAGGACGTGTTTCGGTGGCACAGCTTCGACTTGCATGGAAACGCGCTTCAGCGGCACAGGTTCGGCCCGTGCCAGGACTTGCCTCGACGGCGTGGCCCGCGCCGCGGCAACCCGCTTCGGCGGTGCGACCGGCGCGGAAACTTGTCTCGGCGCAGCCGCTTGCACGGCGACCCGCTTTGCCGGCGCAGCCCGCGCGGCAACCGGCTTTGGCGATACCGGCAAGGGCGCCGCGGCAAGCTGCTTCTGCGGATGCTTCACCTCGTCAGCCAGGTTTGCATAGGACTTCGAGTCTTCTCTGGCGCGGGCGTTGTAGCCGATGAAATACGCGTAGCGCAGCTCTTTCAGGCGCGCCTGATTGTCGACATCGGCGGAGATGCGTTCTTCGCCGGGATCGAGAGACGCGTCCACGCTCGAGTCCTCATAGGCTGAGTCTCCAGCATCGGCGGCACGGACGGATTCGAGATGCAGGGCGCCGAAAGAAGACATCAGCACGGCGATTACCGCGACGAGCCTTTTCTTTTCCATACTTTCACCTCGGGATTCCGTGCGACCGTTCGCCCAGGATTCTCCAATCGCCGGATCGGACTTTCAGTCGTGCTTCCGCGATATCGACTATTTCTAGCACGTCCTGAAGGGCTTGGCATAGTATTTCCGGGTATAACCCAGGCGAAAGAGGCCAGGCCCAACAACCCTGGCAGTCCCGACGTTGTCGGTCCGGAAATTTTTGCCTGCCCGGGCGCGGCAATGGCATGCATCCGGCACGCTCAAGCCGATTCGATCGCTCTCAGCGCAGCGGCAAAGCGCGGGTCGTTCAGATACGCGACGTTGAATCGAAACCACGGCGAGGGGTGATCGCTCTGCGGGGAGAACACGGTGCCCGGCGCGAGGATGACGCTGCGGTCGAGCATCGCGCGCGCGAGTTCGATCGAATCGTCGTGCCCCGGCAGCCGCGCCCATAGATACAGGCTTTGCTCGGTCGGCCGATAGATGGCCGCGCCCACGTCTTCTAGCGCCTTGATGCCGGCCGCCGTGGCGCGGCGCAGCTTCTCCTGCATGCGGTTGGTGTGCCGCAGGAAATGCCCTTCGCTGAGAATCACCTCCAGCGTGCGTTCGCAGTACTCCGAACTGCTGACGTGCGTGAGCATCTTCACGTCGGCCAGGTCGCTGGCCAGTTCCGCGTCGCAGGCGAGAAAGCCCACCCTGAGCGCGGCGGAGACGGACTTCGAAAAGCTCCCGATGTAGATCGTGCGGCGCAACTGGTCCAGCGTGGCGATGCGCGTCATGGGGCGCGGCTTGAAGTCGGCGAGCGCGTCGTTCTCGACGATGATGAGGTCGTGCGCCTCGGCCAGTTGCAGGATGCGGTGGGCTTTGGCAGCGCTCGTGTCGGTCGCGGTGGGGTTGTGTCCCACCGACTGCGTGAAAAAGAGCTTCGGCCGATGTTGCCTGACGAGCGCCGCGAGCGTGTCGATGTCGGGGCCGTCCATCATGCGCGGTACGCCCAGCATGACGGCGCCGCTCAGCTTCAGCTTGCCGAACAGCGGGTAATAACCGGGATCGTCCACCAGCACGGTATCGCCGGGCCGCACGAAGTAGCGCAGCACGAGGTCCATCGCCTGGTTCGCGCCGTGCGTGAGGACGATCTGCTGCGGCGTGGCGTGGATTTCGTAGCCCGCCAGCTTGTGCTGCAGATGCTGGCGCAGCGGCAGGTAGCCGTAGCGGCTGCCGTAGCGGAACAGCGACCCCACGCCGGTCCGCACCACGCGCTGGTGGAACTGGTCCAGCCGCGTTTCCTCCAGCCACTTGATGGGCGGAAAGCCTTCGCCGAGATTCAGGTACTCGGTCTTGCTCTGCAACTGCTCGCGCATGAGCCACACGATGTCCATGGCGTGATCGAGCGTCGACGATTCGACGTCCTCGGCCTGCGGGCGCGCCGCGCGGGCGACGAAGAAGCCGGCGCCGCGCCGCGGCTCGATCAGGCCGTTCGCCGTCAGCAGGTCGAACGCGCTGATGACCGTGTTCTTCGAGCAACCGTTTCCCTCAGCGTATTCCCTGATTGAGGGCAGCTTGTCGCCGGGCTTCAGAAGTCCGTCTTCGATCTGTCTGGCCAGATTGTCCGCGATCGAATGCACGAGGCTCGGTCCCGAGCGTGCCATGTCTGTGTCCTCGCTACGCAAAGGGGCAGGTGTCCTGGGTACACCTGCCCGACTGTTTGTCGAAAGTGTACCTTTCGTATGGGTACAGTCGGCCTATTATTCGCCCATTCCAATGTCATCCGCAAGCGGCCTTTGGCAGCGCTGCCGCGAGGGTGACGGCCAATCCAGTCAGAGGATCCCGATGGGCATCGATTCGAAGCTACCCAATTTCCGCAAGCTCACCCCCGCGCAGCGACTGCAGCACATTGCCGGCATCTCCGGCTTGTCCGAAGCGGACCGGTTGCTTTTGTCCCGCCCCGGTGCGCTGCCGTCCGAGACGGCGGACGGCATGATCGAGAACGTGATCGGCACGTTCGAACTGCCGCTTGCCGTGGCGGGCTATTTCCAGGTCAACGGCCGCGACGTGCTGGTGCCGATGGCCGTGGAAGAGCCGTCGATCGTTGCGGCCGCATCGTTCATGGCGAAGCTCGCCCGCGTGAGCGGCGGCTTCCGCACGTCGAGCACCGGGCCGTTGATGCGCGCGCAGATCCAGATCGTCGACGTGAGCGACCCCTACGGCGTGCGCCTGTCCATTCTCGCCCACCGGCAGGAGCTGATCGAGCTCGCGAACAGCCGCGACAAGGTGCTGATCGATCTGGGCGGCGGCTGCCGGGACATCGAGGTGCATGTGTTTCCGGACACGCCGCGCGGCGCGATGGTGATCGCGCATCTGATCGTCGACGTGCGCGACGCGATGGGCGCGAACACCGTCAACACGATGGCCGAATCCCTCGCGGGACGCATCGAACAGATCACGCGCGGCAAGGTTCGCCTGCGCATCCTGTCGAATCTCGCCGATCTGCGCCTCGCCCGCGCGCAGGTGCGCTACGCGCCCGCGACCCTGGCCACGGCCGAGTACTCCGGCGCAGAGGTGATTGCCGGGGTGATGGACGCGTACCTCCTCGCGGCGATCGATCCGTACCGGGCCGCGACCCATAACAAGGGCATCATGAACGGCATCGATCCGATCATCGTGGCGACCGGCAACGACTGGCGCGCCGTGGAAGCGGGCGCTCATGCCTATGCGAGCCGCGGCGGCCGCTATACGTCGCTGACCACGTGGGAGACGGCGGCCAACGGCGACCTCGTCGGCACCATCGAGATGCCAATGCCCGTGGGGCTCGTCGGCGGCGCGACGAAGACGCATCCGCTCGCGCGGCTGGCGTTGAAGATCATGGACGTGAAGTCGGCCCAGGACCTCGCCGAAATCGCCGTCGCGGTCGGGCTCGCACAGAATCTCGGCGCCTTGCGCGCACTGGCGACCGAGGGCATCCAGCGCGGCCACATGGCGCTGCATGCGCGCAATATCGCGCTTGCCGTGGGCGCCACGGGTGCCGATGTCGACTGGATCGTGCGCCGGATGGTCGAGGCGAAAGACGTGCGCGTCGACTTTGCGGCACGGCTGCTCGCGGAGCAGCGCGACGCGTAAAAAGGAAAGACAGGCAGCACAGGAAGTACCCCCGGCCCGCGCCGGGAAGACAATAACGCCCTCGATGGAGGAGACATGACAGCAGCAAGGGATCGCGGCCACGAGGCCGCCGCGGGCGCGCGCCCGCGCTATGTGGAGGTATGGGGCGATACGGTCGATGCGGCGCAGCTCGGCTGGTCGGTGGTGCTGGGCATCGTCATCAGCTTCGGGGCCTTCGAGCTGGCGCTGCGGCTGCTGCAGCCGGTGGTCGCCGAGGCGGCGATGGCGCGGGCGTATGCGATGCTCGCGGGTCTCGGCGGCTGCCTCGTGGCCGGAGCGGTCTGCGCGAAGCTCTTCAAGCCGAAGCGCATCGTGGTCGAGCAGGTCTCGGACGAAGGCCGGCGCGCGGAGCTGATCGAGAGGCTCGTCGCCGAATCGGGCCCGCAGGGCGCCATCGAGACCTTGCCGTCCTACGTGGTGGCCGAGATGAAGGAAGTGGGCCTCTACGATCTCTTTGCCGGCGTCGAGGCGCGCCGCGCGGCGGCCTGGCCGCAGGCGTCCCCGCAGGTTTCCCGTGAAGCCGCACCCAATCGCGCCGGCGAGGTGGCACGATGACGCCGCTCATTCAGGACATCTGGGTCGCCGTGGCGATGGGCGTGACCGGCGCCATCGTGTTCGCGGCGATCGGCCTCGTTTCCGGCACGGACGAGACCACCACGATCGCGCCGCTCACGCTGCTCGTCGCGCTGCTGGGCGTGCCGCCCGCCGGCGTTTTCACGTTCTTCATGGCGGGCGCCGTGTCGAAGCACATGACCCATGCCATTCCGACCGCGCTGCTCGGCATTCCCGGCGACACGATGGCCGTGCCGCTGATGGACGAGGCCATCGCCTTGCGCAATCTCGGCGTGCCGCATATCGCGCTGCGCAAGATGGTCTCGGGCGCGATCGTCGCGGCCTTCGTCGCCGTGCCGCTCGCCGTCGCGTTCGCGTGGCTGCTCGCGCCGTTCGGCGCGAAGATCACGCCCATCGTGCCGTGGGTGTTCCTGATCGCCGCCGTCGCTATCGCATATCTCTCGGCGGGGCGCTGGGCCGCGGTGGCGGCGCTCGTGCCGTTCGTGTTCGTCATCATGGGGCTGCAGGCCGTCACGGCGCACTATCACGTGAAGCTTGGCGTGAGCTACTTCCTCGGCATCGCGGTGGGGCCGCTCGTCGCCGACCTGTTCGCACTGCTCTCGCCCATGAGCCGCCCGGCGATGCGGCGCGACGGGCCGCGCACGTTCTCGCTCGCGCCGGACATCAAAGGCTGGAGCGGGTACTTCCCGAATCCGCTGAAGGTGCTCGACCCGCGCCAGGCTCGCTTGACCGTAGGCGCCGCCGCGGTTTCGAGCGCGACCTTCGTCTTCAGTCCCGTCGCCATGACGGTCGTGCTGGGCGAAGCGGTGGCCTCGCGCATTCACCAGGCCTACCACCGGCTCACGACGGTCATCGCGGTGCGCAATGGCGTGACCGAAGCCACCTATATCGCCGAAGCGCTGATTCCGCTCATTGCCTTCGGTCTGCCGCTGAGCCCGGTGGCGGCGGGCCCGGCGGCGCCGCTGTTCAATGCGCCGCCGCGCTTCACCGTGAGCGGCGCGGACGGGCAGATCCACAACCTCCACACGCTGCTCACGCCGGGCGCGTTCCTCGGCTATGGCCTGCTGGCGATCGTGCTGGCGGCGGTGATCGCCTATCCGCTCTCGATGAACTTCGCGCATCGGGCCGCTTCGTTCGTCGCGCGGCGCCTGAGCCACGAGGCCATCATCGCGACCTTCGTCGGTCTGATCGTCGTGATCGGCTTCTGGGAGGGTCAACTGGCCGGGCTGCTCGTCGTGGTGACGGTCGGGCTCGTGGGCGGCCTGCTGTCGCGGGCCTTCGGGCTCAATACGGGCGTGCAGTTCATGGGCTATTACACGGCCGTGCTGAGCGTGCCGGCTCTCACAAAGCTCTTTACCTGAGCCTGGGCGCCACGGCCCGGCGGTGCGTTTCCCGCCGCTAGCGGAAAATCTCCGCGAGCAGGTTCGCCACCGTGCGCATCCGGTCGCTGTCGCGCAGCGCCGGGTGCTGCACGAGCCACACGTCCTGGTCGAGCGTCCGGATGTGCTTCTCCACGCAGACGAGATCGTTCGTCGTGCTGCCCGCGAGTTGCGCGAGCACGCCGAGCCCGGAGCCGCCCAGCACGCCGTCCAGCACGCCCATCCCGTAGCTCGTGCGCAGCGACGGCGCGCTCGCCCCCGGCAGGCTGCCCAGCCATTGCGCGACCGGGTGGTCGGACTGGCGGTCGTCGGGCCCGACGAACGAGAGCTTGTCCCATTCCCGCCGCGCGATCGCCTGCTTGTGCCGCAGGTAGTAGTCGCGCGACGCATAGAGCCCGAAACGGATCCGGCCGATGCGCCGCACGTAGAGGTCGCCTTCGTCGGGGCATTCCGTCCACAGCGCGATGTCCGCTTCGCGCCGCGCGAGGCTGTAGCGACGGCGCGAGGTCAGCACCTCGATCGCGAGGCCGGGCAGGCGGTCCTGGAATGAGCCCAGCAGCTTGAGCAGCATGTACGACGGCCATTCGGACGCGTTGATGCGCACCGTCCCGCGCGGCCCGGCGTGGCCCGTCACGTCGCCCGCGCGCGCAATCTGGTTCGCGAGGTCTTCCATCTGCTCGGCCGCGGCCAGCACCTTCGCGCCGAAGGCCGTAGGGGTACACCCTGAGGGCACGCGGTCGATCAGGGGTTCCCCCAGGCGCCGCTCGAGTTCGGTGAGGCGGCGCGAGAGGGTGGGCGCGCTCAGGTCGCAGGCCTGGGCGGCGGCGCGCATCGTGCCTTCGCGGGCGATTGCCACCAGCAGCCGCAGATCGTCCCAGTCGATGTGTTCCATTTTTGTAACGGCAAGTTTTGAAATTTGGCATAGCATAACCCGATCCGCGGCGATAGGATTCAGTCCGGGGCGCCCTCTTGCCGTTGCCGCCGCACGTGCTTTCGAGCGGGTTGGCGCACCGGCAGCAGGCGATAAGCCCGTGAACGGAAACAGATGCCAACAAACCGAAAACCGCCAGACGACTCGTCGGCTACCCTCGGGTAGAGACGTACGGGCGACACGGAGACAACCATGACTCAACCCTTCAAAGCCTCACGCCGCCGCGCCATCGTGGCCACCGCAACGCTCGTCGCCTGCGCGGTCCTGCCGGCGGCCCCGGCTCTCGCACAGACGCCCCACAAGCCCAAAGTCGCGCTCGTCATGAAGTCGCTCGCCAACGAGTTCTTCCTGACGATGGAAACCGGCGCGAAGGACTACCAGGCGCACAACAGCGGCAAGTTCGACCTCGTGACGAACGGCATCAAGAACGAGACCGATACGGCCGCGCAGATCCAGATCGTCGAGCAGATGATCGTCTCGAAGGTGGACGCGATCGTGCTGGCGCCGGCGGATTCGAAGGCGCTCGTGCCGGTGGTGAAGAAGGCGGTGGACGCCGGCATCATCGTCGTGAACATCGACAACCGGCTCGATCCCGACGTGCTCAAGTCGAAGGACCTGAACGTGCCGTTCGTGGGCCCGGACAACGCCAAGGGCGCCGAGAAGGTGGGCGACTACCTGGCGCAGAAGCTCAAGGCCGGCGACGAAGTGGGCATCGTCGAAGGCGTGTCGACCACCACCAACGCGCAGCAGCGCACGGCCGGCTTCAAGGCGGCCATGCAGAAGGTAGGCGCGAAGATCGACTCGGTGCAGTCGGGCGAGTGGGAAATCGACAAGGGCAATGCGGTGGCGTCCGCCATGCTCAACGAGTATCCGAACATCAAGGCGCTCCTGTGCGGCAACGACAACATGGCGATCGGCGCCGTGTCGGCGGTGCGCGCGGCAGGCAAGCAGGGCAAGGTGTACGTGGTGGGCTATGACGACATCGACGCCATCAAGCCCATGCTCAAGGACGGCCGCGTGCTCGCCACGGCCGACCAGTACGCGGCGAAGCAGGCCGTGTTCGGCATCGATACGGCGCTCAAGGCGCTGGCCGATCACAAGAAGCAGTCGGAGCTCGCCGGCGTGGTGGAAACGCCGGTCGATCTCGTGACGAAGTAAGATCCCCCTGGGTCCGGGCCGCGCCGCCACGCCGTGGCCGCCGTCCGGACCCTGTCTGAGCGCGATGCTTGCGCGGCGGTTACGCGATGTCCCTTCCTCTCCAGCCTTCCCAGGATGCCGTGCCCGTGCTGAACGTGCAGGGTGTCGGCAAGACCTATGCCGCGCCGGTGCTGGCCGGCGTATCGCTGCAACTCCATGCGGGCGAAGTGCTCGCGCTGACCGGCGAGAACGGCGCCGGCAAGAGCACGCTTTCGAAGATCGTCGGCGGCCTCGTGACGCCCACCGAAGGCGCCATGACGCTGGGCGGTGAGGCCTACGCGCCGGCCAGCCGCAGCGAAGCGGAGGCGCTCGGCGTGCGCATGGTGATGCAGGAGCTGAACCTGCTGCCCACGCTGACGATTGCCGAAAACCTGTTTCTGAACCGCCTGCCGCGCCGCGGCCTGCTGGGCTCCCTCGGCGGCCGCATCGACCGCGTGAAGCTGCGCGAGGACGCGCGCCGCGCGATGGCGCAGGTCGGGCTCGATGCGATCCATCCGGACACGCTCGTCGGCGAGCTCGGCATTGGCCATCAGCAGATGGTCGAGATCGCGCGCAACCTGATCGGCGACTGCCGCGTGCTGATCCTCGACGAGCCCACGGCCATGCTGACCGCGCGCGAGGTCGACCTGCTGTTCGCGCAGATCGCGCAGTTGAAGGCGCGCGGCGTGGCGATGGTCTATATCTCGCACCGTCTCGAAGAACTGCAGCGCATTGCGGAGCGTGCGGCGGTGCTGCGCGACGGGCGGCTCGTGCATGTGGGCGCGATGCGCGATCTTACGAGCGAGCGTCTCGTCACGCTGATGGTGGGGCGCGACGTGGGCGAAGAGATCGACCTGGGCGAGCGGCGCCTCGGCGGCGCCGCGCTCAAGGTCGAGCACATGACGCGCGGCCACGCGGTGCGCGACGTGTCGTTCGAGGTGCGGGCCGGCGAGATTTTCGGCATCAGCGGCCTGATCGGCGCCGGTCGTACCGAACTCCTGCGTCTTATCTTCGGCGCGGACCGCGCGGACGCAGGCACCGTGTCGATCGCGCACGGCGGTGCGCCGCTCGCGCCGGTCACGCTGAATTCGCCGGTCGATGCGGTGAAGCACGGCATCGCGTTGATCACCGAGGACCGCAAGGGCGAAGGGCTGCTGCTGCCGCAGTCGATTGCGGCCAACGTGTCGCTCGGCAACGTGGGCGCCGTGGCGAAGCGCGGTGTGATCGACAGCGGCCGCGAGGCGGCGCTCGCGCAAAAGATGATCGACGCCATGCGCATCCGCACGTCGGGCCCCGCGCAAACCGTGGCGGAACTGTCGGGCGGCAACCAGCAGAAGGTCGTGATCGGCCGCTGGCTCGCGCGCGACTGCACGGTGCTGCTGTTCGACGAGCCCACGCGCGGCATCGACGTCGGCGCGCGTTTCGACATCTATACGCTGCTGGGCGCGCTTGCGCGCGAGGGCCGCGCGCTCGTGGTCGTGTCGAGCGACCTGCGGGAGCTGATGGCGATCTGCGACCGCATCGGCGTGATGTCGGCGGGACGATTGACCGGCATCTTCGAGCGCGGCGGCTGGACCCAGGACTCGCTGCTCGCCGCGGCTTTCGCGGGCTACGCGAGCAACGAATCCCCGACGCAAGCGGGCGCGGCCAACGCGGCGGCGTCCGACGAGAACCTGACGGAGCATTGAGCATGACAACGCAAACGAGCCTGCCGACCGCGCAGCCGGAGCCCCCCGGCAAAACGAAGCCGGCGCGCGAGCGCAGCGGTTTTTCGAACTACCTCGGCCTGATCGGCGCGCTGGTGGGCATGATCATCCTGTTCTCGCTGCTGAGCTCGCACTTCCTCACCTACGACACGTTCAGCACGATTGCGAACCAGATTCCCGACCTCGTCGTGATGTCGGTGGGCATGACGTTCGTGCTGATCATCGCGGGCATCGATCTCTCGGTCGGCTCGGTGCTCGCGCTTGGCGCTGCCGTGACGAGCGTCGCTTCCCTGCAGTGGCATTGGCCCGCGATTCCGGCCGCGCTGTTCGGCATGGCGGGCGCGACGCTCACGGGCTGCGTGACGGGCACGATCACGGTGGGCTGGCGCATTCCGTCGTTCATCGTCTCGCTCGGCGTGCTCGAAGCGGCGCGCGGGCTTGCGTACCAGTTGACGAACTCGCGCACGGCCTATATCGGCGATTCGCTCGACTTTCTCTCGAACCCGATCGCGTTCGGCATTTCGCCGGCTTTCCTGATCGCCATCGCCGTGATGCTCGTCGCGCAGTGGGTGCTCACGCGCACCGTGTTCGGCCGCTATCTCGTGGGCATCGGCACCAACGAAGAAGCGGTGCGGCTGGCGGGTGTCGATACGCGTCCGTACAAGATCGCGGTGTTCGCGCTGATGGGCCTCCTTTCGGGGCTGGCCGCGCTGTTCCAGATCTCGCGCCTCGAAGCCGCCGACCCGAACGCGGGCGACGGTCTCGAACTGCAGGTGATCGCCGCCGTGGTGATCGGCGGCACCAGCCTGATGGGTGGACGCGGTTCGGTCACGAGCACCTTCTTCGGCGTGCTGATCATTTCCGTGCTGGCCGCGGGTCTCGCGCAGATCGGTGCGAGCGAGCCGACCAAGCGCATCATCACCGGCGCCGTGATCGTGATCGCGGTGGTGGTGGATACCTATCGCAGCCGGCGTCGTGCCGCATAATCGGATCGTGTGGCGCGAAGGCGCTAACTCCGGATCGACAGGAGCCTCATTGTGTCTAAAGCAGAAAAAGCGGGCCGGGTCGTAGTCGTCGGCAGCATCAACACCGATCTCGTCGCGCGCGCGCCGCATCTGCCGCGCCCCGGCGAGACCATCGGCGGGCATGAATTTTCGCAAGTGGCGGGCGGCAAGGGCGCCAACCAGGCGGTCGCGGCCGCGCGCATCGGCGCGCAGGTTTCGATGGTGGGGTGTATCGGCAGCGACGCGAACGGCGGCCAGCGGCTGCACGACCTGGAGGTCGAAGGCATCGACTGCGCCGGCGTCGAGGTGAGCCAGACGCAGCCCACCGGCGTTGCGCTGATCACGGTTTCCGACGAAGGGCAGAACACGATCGTCGTCGTGGCGGGCAGCAATGGCGAGCTCACGCCCGCGCAGGTGCAGCGCCATGAGGCGATGCTGCGCGCGGCCGACGTGGTGGTGTGTCAGCTCGAATCGCCGTGGGATGCCGTGTACGCAACGCTTGCGCTCGCGCGGCGTCTGGGCAAGACCACGGTGCTGAACCCGGCGCCGGCGACCGAACCCTTGCCGGCCGAGTGGATGCCGCTCATCGACTATCTCGTGCCGAACGAGGTGGAGGCCGCGATTCTGGCCGGCTTACCGGTGGAGTCCGAAAGCGGGGCGCGGCGCGCGGCGGCGGAACTGCAGCGCGCCGGCGCGCGTAACGTAATCGTCACACTCGGAGCGCAGGGCGCGTATCTGCTGCGCGAGGGCGGCGAGGGCGCGCACTTCGCCGCGCCGGAAGTGCGCGCCGTCGACACGACGGCCGCGGGCGATACCTTCATCGGCGTGTTTGCTTCGCAACTGGCGGCGCGTCAGCCGCTCGACGCGGCGATCGGGCTCGCGCAACGGGCGGCGGCGATTTCGGTCACGCGCGCGGGTGCCCAGCCGTCCATTCCAACGCGCGACGAGGTCGACAGCTTCTCCTGAGCGGGCTGGCGATATGCCCCTCGTTCCTGGCATCCGTCAATTGCCGTGCTGCGGGCATGCAACTTTATCGATGAGGTAAAGTCAACGCAGATCGCCGTACCGGTTATGCCGGCACGGCGATCCTTGTAACCGCGTCGCATGCAACCCAGGCAAAAGGGGAATACGGATGAAGTCCAGTGAAGTCAGATCGAAAGCGTTTGCCATGCCGTTGACGAGCCCGGCGTTCCCCATGGGACCCTACCGCTTCGTCAATCGCGAATTCCTCATCATCACGTATCGCACCGATATCGACCGGTTGCGCGAGATCGTGCCCGAGCCGCTCAAGGTGACCGATCCTTACGTGCATTACGAGTTCATCCGCATGCCGGACTCGACCGGCTTCGGCGACTATACCGAGAGCGGCCAGGTGATCCCGGTGGAATTCAACGGCGAGAAGGGCGGCTACACGCTCGCCATGTATCTGAACGATCACCCGCCTATCGCGGGCGGCCGCGAGCTGTGGGGCTTCCCCAAGAAGCTCGCGACGCCTACGCTCGAAACGCATATCGACACGCTGCTCGGCACGCTCGACTACGGTCCCGTGCGCGTTGCGACGGGAACGATGGGCTACAAGCACAAGGAACTCGACATCGTCGACCAGGCCAGGCGCCTGGCCGGCGCGAATTTTCTGCTGAAGATCATTCCGCACGTCGATGGCACCGCGCGCGTTTGCGAACTCGTGCGCTACTACCTCGAAGACATCACGATGAAGGGGGCCTGGACCGGACCGGCCTCGCTTCAGCTTGCGCCGCATGCGCTCGCTCCCGTCGCCGATCTGCCGGTGCTCGAGATCGTGGAGGCGCGCCACCTGATGGCCGACCTCACGCTTGGCCTCGGCGAAGTGGTTCACGATTACCTCGCCCAATAACGGTTGGCGGGCACGCGCCCCGCTCGCTTCGTGCGGGCGGGGGTTGGCCGCAGCCCCTGTCGATCCTGCCAGTTTCGCGCCATTTGTCCGTCCGGCGGACCCTCGTAGGATAATCCGCTTGCCGCCGCAGTCTGCCATGTGGGTGGACCGGCCAGGCGCGCGACAACGGAATGAATTCAAGGTGGAGCATGAACAAGATTGCAGGTGCCCTGCTTGCGGCGGGCCTGATTGCGTTTTCGGCATCGAGCCGCGGAGATAACCCCGAACCGGCATGGCTGCCGGCCACGGCGGCAACCGGGTTCGAGAGCGCCCCGGCGATCGTCGAGGGTGCGCAGGGCAACGACGTCAAGTCGACGATTTACGTCTTCATGGACCCGAACTGCATTTATTGCCATCTCGTCTGGAAAGCCCTGCGGCCGTACGAGGCGGCGGGACTTCAGGTGCACTGGATTCCGCTGGCATTTCTCAAGCCCGACTCGGCGGGCAAGGCCGCCGCGCTGCTGCAGGCGCCGGACAGCGCCGCACTGCTCAAGAAGCTCGAACTCGGCTACAACGAGAAGGACGAGTCCGGCGGCATTGCCCCGCTGCCGACCGTTCCCGGCGCGACCCAGGCGAAGCTCGACGGCAACGCCAAACTCTTCCAGGACCTCGGGTTCCAGGGCACGCCGACGATCATCTATCAGGGCTCGGGCGGCCGCTGGGCGGACTATGGCGGCATGCCCAAGCTCGCCACGCTGCCCGGCATGCTGAACCTGCCGGCTCAGCCCGTTACGGACCCGGAGCTGAAGCAGTATCAGTGATGCGCGCGGTATGAGGCGGCCGGACCGTTGCTGCTTGCGACGGCCGGTGCACTGAGCGCGGCCGTGGCCGCCACCAGCGCCACGGCAAACAGGTTGGCGCCGAGGATGAGCAGCGGGGGCAAGGCTCTCGATTTCATGATTGGAGCTCCGTCGGTTGCCAGGGGCTGGCAAAAAAATAAGGATTGCAAAGCGGACTCCTGCCGTGTGATGCTTGTCGCTGCACCGCACGGCAGGTAGTGTCCGCCGGGACTTACTGCAGGCGCGCCTTCAACTGGTCGGCGAGCTGCTTGATTGCGGTCTTCGTCGGTGCGTCGTCGGCCAGCGCGTTGAGCAGGCCGAAGTCGTGGATCGTGCCGTTGTAGCGCGTCGTCGTGACCTCGTCGCCGGCTGCATCGAGCTTTCTGCCGTAGGCTTCGCCCTCGTCGCGCAGCACGTCGAAGTCGGCGACCTGGATCAACGCGGGCGGCAAGCCTTTGAGCTCTTCCTGCGACGCGCGCAGCGGCGATGCATAAATCTGGCTGCGCTGCGCCGGATCCTTCGTATAGGCGTCCCAGAACCACTTCATCATGTCGCGCGTGAGGAAGTGGCCGTTCTGGTAGGCGAGGTAGGAGCCGTCGTTGAAGTTCGCGTCCGTGACGGGCCACATCAGGCCCTGGAAGCGGATGTCCGGCCCTTGCTTGTCCTTCGCCATCAGGCTGACGACGGCCGCCATGTTGCCGCCCACGCTGTTGCCGACCACGGCGAGCCGGCTGCCGTCCACGCCAATTTCTCCACCATGCTGCGCGACCCATTTCGTCGCGGCGTAGGCCTGGTTGATGGCCACCGGATAATGCGCCTCGGGCGAGGGCGTGTAGTTCACGAACACGGCGACAGCACCCGATTGCACGACGAGGTCGCGCACGAGACGCTCGTGGGTCGGGAAGTCGCCGAGTATCCAGCCGCCGCCATGGAAGAACATGAACACGGGCAGCGTGCCGCTCGCGCCCTGCGGGCGAACGATGGTGATCGGCACACTGATGCCGTCCTGCTCGATGGTGCGGTTCGAGACGTCGATACCCGAGAGATCGACCTTGACGCCGTTCTGCGCGTCGGTCAGCACCTGGCGCGCCTTGACGGGCGGCAGCGTATTGATTGCGGGTCCGGTGCCGCTGTTCAGCGCGTGCAGGAAGGCCGAGGTGACCTTGTCGGGGGTAGCGGGGGCGGCGGGCGCAGCGGCCGTGGCGAACGCGGTGTGCACGGCGAGCAATGCGGCGAGGGTGAAGGGCTTGAGCGATTTCATGATCGGTTCCTCGATAAGTAGTCCGTAGTGTCAGGCGAGCGTGAGCGTCACATCGATGTTGCCGCGCGTAGCGTTCGAGTACGGGCAGACGACATGCGCCTTGTCGATCAAGGCCTGCGCGGCGTCGCGCGCCATGCCGGGCAGCGCGATCTTCAGCTCGACTTCGATGCCGAAGCCGTTCGGAATCGCGCCGATTCCCACGCTGCCGTCGATCGACACGTCGGCGGGAAGCGCGATCTTGTCGCGCGCAGCGACGAACTTCATCGCGCCGATGAAGCAGGCGCTGTAGCCGGCAGCAAACAACTGCTCGGGATTGGCGCCGGCGCCGCCCGCACCGCCCAGCTCGCGCGGGGTGGTCAGCTTGACGTCCAGGTTGCTCTCGGGCACGACGGCGCGGCCGTCGCGACCGCCGGTGGCACGGGCATGAGCGCGGTAGAGAACGTTTTCGATCGACATGATGAGGCTCCTTCTTCGGTGACTGGGTTGGTTACGCAAATCTATCTACTAAGTGATAGATTTGCGGGCCTAAAAAACGGGCTTTCGCCCGGCTTTGGTTTATTTATCTATCAATAGATAGATTGTGATCCGGAAACTTGCCTTCGGTGCTCGTTTCCATGGCTCGAACTTTATCTATCGGTAGATAGAATGTCAAGCACTTTTTTGAAGGATCGCCGAACCGCCACCCGACCCGGCCGGCACGAAGCGAACGCTTAGCTCAGCACCTCGCCACCTTGCACGCGATATCGCGCCAGCGCCGCCATGTAGCAGCGGTGGGCGTCGTTGTGCTCGCGGATCAACGCCATGATCCGACCGTCGTCCGGCATGTCGAAAAGCAACGGCTGCACCTCGCGGTTCAGCTTTTCTCCTGCGAGCATCCAGGCTTCATAGGCGGCGATAAAGGCCTGCTTGTGTGAATCCATCGAATTCGGCTCTTCGGTCAGGAGCGTTGATCATTCAGTCCAGCCAGGGGCCGGTGCTCTGCGGCGGACGCGATTATAGCGTGGGCCAGGCGTGCCAGCGGGGCGTTAGAGCGACCCATTAATTTAACCTGGGATAACCGAGCGATAGGGCCGCCTTCGCCATTGCTTCGATGTCGTCGTAGTCGTTGCGCGCGAGCCGCGCGAAGCCGCGCAAGCGCAGGAGGCGGGCGCGCTCGGGGTCGGCCGCGTGGGCCGCGTCGAGCGCGTCGCGCAGCAGAGCGGCCTGCCGTTCGTCGAGCGTGCGCGATGCAATGAACGGCAGGCCGGGAGCGGATGTCGTCATGCCGATGACCTCGACCTCGGCGAGCAAGTCGGGGCTTGCATCGCGCAGCAGTGCGAGCGTGACGCAGTCGATGGCGGCGACGTCCGCCTGGCCGCTGGCGATTGCCCGCAGCGAAGCGAGGTGCGAGCCGGTCCACGCAACCGAAGCGAAGAAGCGGCCTTCGCGCGCGTGCGGCGCCACGGCGTGACGCAGTGCATTCATGCCGCTCTGCGAGTCCTCGCCATTGCAGGCGGCGCGCAGCCCACGGCAGGCGGCGAGGCTCGTCGCGCCGCGCGCCCGCGCCGTGGCGGCGACCACGATGGCGCTGCAATAGCGCGGCCCTTCGCAGCCTTTTGCGTCGAACATGGGGGTCGCGATCAGATGGACCGCATCGGCGAGGCCGAGCACGCGATACGGAAAGCCGCAGGTCTGCGAGAGCAGCAGGTTGTCGCGACGCCAGAGCACCATCAGGTCACCGAAAGGTTCGTCGAGGATCGTCGCGTTCGCCGCATCGCCGCCGGTGCGCGCGAACGCGTCGAGCGCATCGCGCAGCAGCGCGCGCCACGACTGCGCGTGTCGCGGCGTCACGTTGTACATCGGCAAGGCAGCGATCCATGGGCTCATGCGGCCATTCTACGACGGCGGGAAAGCGGGTCGGAAGGGGGCGCAATCAGTTCGATCAGCACGATAAGCAAATGCAAATCCATTGTTTGGCCGGGTGGCCTGTTTTGGTTATGGTGAGTGGCCCAGGTTGCGCGTGGTAGATCCGCAGTATTCCTGCGTTTTCCCGGTCCTCCGTTTTATGCGCCCGTCCGTCCATCCACCAACAGGAACATGGCTGAGTATTTCGACGTCGATCATGTCCGCGAAATCGCCTCGCTAGCGGCGCGTTTCACCGCGCGTACCGAATGGCCGACCTGGCTCGTGATCGTCGCGATCTATGGCGGATGGGTCGCCGTGCTTTCGCTGGTAGGGAAGGGCCGTCTGCCGCTTGCGCTCGCCACGCCGCTCCTCGTCTTGCTGTGCGCATGGCACATGTCGCTGCAGCACGAACTGCTGCACGGCCATCCCACGCGTCACGCGTGGCTGAACACACTGCTGGGCTGGCCGCCGCTGGCCGTCTGGTATCCCTATACGCTGTACCGCGAGAGTCATCTCGAACATCACCGCGACGAAGACCTGACCGTGCCGGGCGTCGATCCCGAGACCAACTATGTCCTGCCTCGGCAGTGGGAGGATTTGCCGGGCTGGCAGCGTGCATTGTGGTATGCGCGCAAGAGCTTCATCGGACGCACGCTTATCGGATGCGCCGCGAAGCCTACCGGCGCAAGTGCGGCGGCTTCGTGATCGGCGGCTACGGCGCGCTGCTCCGGCGTTACGCGTGGCGGCCGACCGATGCGCCCGGGCATCCTTTCGTTCCACCCGCTTACCGACGAACCATGACTCCTTTATCTACCCGACTGCTGGCCAACATGCGTCGAGGACGCGTCTATACGAGCGCGAATCTCACGCGCATCCATCGTGTCGAGGCCGACGCCGTGGCGCACGCGCTGGCGGAACTCGTCGGCAAGGGAGTGCTGCGCGAGTGTTTGAATTCGCGCAAGCTGCCGGGCTACTGCCTCGCCGGGTCAAACCCTGCGCCCGCACAGTCGCAAGCGGTTTCCGGCGAGGTCGCGACGCCCGCCGTCACTCGCCGCCTCGACGGCGTGCTTCGCGGCTACGAGACCGAACTCGCCACGCGCCGCGCGCTGGCCATGCTCGCGCGCCGCTGACCTCATCGGTTCCTTTCGACTACTAAAGGAAACTGGGAAACCCGATTTAATGACTGAAAACTTGAAAAAAACAGTAGTTTTCACTGTCGTGCCTGCTCTAGCATAGCCCGCACAATCACAGGTGCGGCATCGCCAGGACGTGCCGCCTTCGACCTCGGGGCAATGATGAGAACCGGCGCAGCAAGCAGGCCATTCGCGACACCGAAGACCACCAGAACGCAAACCCGCGTGACGACCCGGCTCGCGCTAGGCTTCGGCATCGTGCTCGCGATGCTCGTGGCGCTCTCCGTGGTGGGCATGAGCGGCATGACCCGGATTCGCGACAAGCTCGACGAAATCGTCAACGTCCACAACGCCGAAACGATGCGCGCCACCAATCTGCGCGACGCCGTGAGCGGCATTGCCATCGCGATCCGCAACATGGCGGTGATGACCAACGACGGCGACGTGAGCGCCGAAAAGGCGACGATCGGCGCGCAGGAAGCGGCCTATGCCGGGAACTATCGCGAGCTGGGCCGCCTCTTCGACGACTCGCCGCTCACGACCGACGAGGAGCGGCGGCTTTACGCCGCACTACGCCAGGAAGAGGCCGATACCTTGCCGCTCGTCGAAAAAGAAGCGGTGAACTGGGCGCTCGCGAACGATCAGGACGCGGGCGCTGCTATGTACTCGATACCGGCGCCATGACAATGCAGTACACCTTCGAGTTCGACCTGACAATCCTCGAAGTCGCGTTCCTCACGCAATCGGGCGTACTGCCGCGACCGACGGGCGTCCTGTGCAATCTCGTCGTCGCAACAGATGATGTATTCGGGTTCTCCAACCCGCAGGAGGATTTCCAGCCGTTCAACCAGGGCGTGTTTTCCAGCGAGGTCCTGAATGCAGGCTGACCAGCCCCCGACGCTGGTGCCGTTGCCGTTCGCAACGAACGGGTTGCGCAACGTTATCCTGGAAGCATCGCAGATTGACGTGACGCCGGGAGCTGCGTCGCTGAACGACGGCTTTCCGCCCGCAACGATGACGAACCCGCTGCAGGGTGGCACTCCGCCATTCGGCAAGGATATGAACGGCGTGCTGTTCCTCTTTGCGCAGACACTGCTCTGGGTGCAGGCCGGTGGCTCGTTCGCGTATGACGCCGCATTCGCGAACGACCCGAATGTCGGCGGTTATCCGCAGGGGGCGGTGCTCGTCAACGCGGCGCTCACCGGCTTCTGGATCAGCACCGTCGAGAACAACGTCACCGACCCCGACGCGACGGACGGCAGCGCGCAGGGGTGGGCGTCAATGAGCCCCGACTGGAATGCGGCAAGCGGTCCCGGTGCGATCCTCAACCGCCCGGATCTCGCGAAAGTCGCCACGAGCGGCAGCTATAACGACCTGAAAGACACGCCGCCGATACCGCCTGGCTATACATTGCCGCCGGCCACCCCGACGACGCTGGGCGGCATCATCGCGGGGGCCGGTACGACCATTGCCGACGATGGCACGCTGGGCGTGCAGGGGTCCGCGATTGTCAATCTCGCGGGCTCGGCGAACGTAGTGCTCGACCTGACGCCGCTCGCGCAGGGTGCGCCAGAAATCGTTTTCAATCTCGCCGCGGCGAGCGTCGATGCGGCTCTGAGCATTACGAACCCGCCCCCCGGCCGGGGTGCTGGCGGAATTTGTGCTGATCGTAACGAACGCCGTCAGTTCCTCCATGACGTGGCCTTCGTCGACCCGCTGGCCGCAGGGCGCCGCGCCCACGCTCACGGCTATCGAGGGGAAACTCGATACGTTCGTTCTGTACACCCAGGACGGTGGTGTGACGTATGAGGGCTTTGTCGCGGGACTCAATCAATGAGCCGGCTTGCCAGACGCCTGTTGGGGATATCGGGTGACGCCTATGGGCCGGTCGTGCTCGCCGATGGCCCGTATGCGTACTGGCGGCTCGACGAAGTATCGGGCGCCGTGGCGGCCGATTCGGGCGGCAACCGTCGCCACGGCGCGTATGTTGCGCCGGTCTCGCTCGCAGAACACACCTTGTTACCCGCGTTACCCGCCGCGCGCTATGTCAGCATGTCGGGTCCTGGGAGCGGCTATGTTGACGTAAGCGCTGCTAACCAGTTTTGCGCCGGCACCGACTGGAGCCTCGAATGCTGGATCAACGTTCTCGCATTCCTCGTCCTGCCCGACAACTACGGCTGTGCGCTCATGTCTTCACAGACCGCGCCAGGCGGAACGACGGGCTGGACGATCAGCGCATCGGAAAGTCCGCGCGGTGTGATGACCTACTACACGGCCAATCTCGTCAATCTCGGCGTGCACTGCACGCTGCCGCTCACGCTCGCGCACTTTGCCGCCGTTTATACGGGCGAAAACCAGACGCTGTCGGCGTATCTGGACGGACAGTTCACCGGAACGCAGTACGGCGGCGATGCACTGCCGCCGCTGATTGAAGCCGGCCTGTATATCGGTGCTGCGGCACTCGGGGCTGGCACACTCGACGGCCTCATCGGCGAATTCGCGGTCTATGACTACGCACTGACTGCCGGTCAGATCCTCAGGCACTACAACGCGGGCATGGGTGCGACGCCCGCGAACCAGCACGACTGACTTTTCCATCATGCCCTACTGCCTGCGATACGCCGCGCGCCTGGCCGGCGGGATTGTGCTTGTCCTCGGCGCCTGGACGTTTGTCTATGTCGAGGGCGACCACAACTCGGTGTCCGATACCGGTGGTCACGGCGGTGGCATCACGCTGCCGCAGGCACAGCCTGCACCGGCATCCGCTCCAGCCGGACCCCTCCAGCGCCTGCGCGGGGCGCACTGATTGCGGGGTGCACGGATGAGCGGACTGTGGCTGGCGTCGGCGCGGCGGTGCCAGGGCGCGCCTGCGATCCCGGCGCCGACGCTCGCGCTCGACTTCATCGCGAATCCCGTCATCCCGCCAGGCTTTGCGTTTTCGCGCGCCCCGGCCAACGGGCCGTTTTCCTCGCACGATCAGCCCGGAGCTTTCGTGCGCCACCCGACGTTCCTGTCGCCGACGGCGCTTCAACCGGTACGAACGGCACCAGTTTCATCATCGCGGGCCGTTCGCCCTCCACCTTCACCAGACTGATCTCCTGCCGGTGCGCGTGTTTCAGCAGGGGTGTCTTCTGTCCCGTCTCGCCGAACACCAGCACTGCATCGAGGCGTCCCGTTTCGATGACCGACAGGTCACGCTGCCGGCGCCCACCCGTGCCCGGTCCAGCCAGCCACGCCTCACTGTCCACCTCCGCCACGTTCGCCCACGCTTCGGCATCCTGTCCGATTCTTCCCGATCCGCGATGTACCACCGTTGAGATACCGCGACGCGCCCGGAAGGCGTCGAGCGCATGAAACACCATCACCGCATTCCGGTACGTACTCTTCCCCCACACCAGTACCCGCATCGTCTCCCTCCTTGTTAAAAGGTATGCGGATAGCATGTCATCCCGCACGACGGACAGATCGGAATGGATGTGAATGCAACATCAATTTCATTGAGAAATTGATCGCCATCACGTGACCGGCGTGCACGGCGCAATCCATGACGATATTTGACAGTTGTCCCGGTGATCCGCTCCTAGAATCCGCTCCCGGGTCGTGATGCATCCAGGCGCCACGCTCCGCGCAAGAACAATAATGGCAACGAGGAGCATGATGGATCAGCGGTCGATCAGGCAGTTGGCAGAACGAAACGTTGCGCTTGAGAGACAGCGCTTCGCTTGCGCGCGTGTTTATGTGCCGCGCGTTCGGCCGCTGTGGATGCGGCTCACCGCCGCATTTATGACGGTCGTGATGTACTTCGCGCCCGCCGTGCTGCTTGCCGACCAGACCGCCCACGCCGCGCCGATCGTCGATCCGCGTGCGCCTGTCCCGTTCCAGCCGACGATGACGCAGGGTTCGGCCGGCACGCCGGTGGTCAACATTCCCGCGCCGAACGCGAACGGTCTGTCCGTCTCGCAGTTCCAGAGCCTGTCGGTGGGTGCTGAAGGCCTGATCTTCGACAACAGCCTGGTCGCAGGCACCTCGCTCACCGGTGGCCAGGTCGGCGCCAACCCGAATCTTGCCGGGCGCACGGCATCGACGATCCTGGCGCAGGTGAGCTCCACGGGCAGCCAGTACGCGTCCGTGATTGCCGGGCCGCTTGAGGTTTTTGGCAATACCGCCGCGCTCATCATTGCCAACCCGAACGGCATTTCTATCCCGGGCGGCACGTCGCTCACCAATATCTCGAACCTCACGCTCACGACCGGCACGCCGCAGTTCATCACGGCAGCGGGTGGGACGGCGACCAGCTATGCCAATGCCAGCGCGCTCGCGTACAGCGTGAGCTCCGGCAACATTGCCATTAACGGAGCGCCGGGTAACGATGGCACGCCAGGCCCTGGCATCGCCGGGACCGTAGGCAACATCGATCTCATCGGCCAGACCCTCACGGTCGACGCGCCCATCCAGGCCGACAGCCGCGTCAACCTCATCTCGGGCAACCAGCTCGTCACGCCCACCGCCGCCGGCGCCGCGGGGACCACGTACGGGACTTCATCCAACGGTACGGCCAACACGGCCGCCGCCATCGGTAACGGCGGCATTGCCATCGACGCGAGCCAGTTCGGCTCGGTGACCTCGGGGCAGGTGTATATCGTCTCGACCGCCGCCGGCATGGGGGTGAACCAGCTCGGCGCACTCTCGGCGACGGCGGGCAACGCCGTCGTGAATTCCAGTGGCGACATCACCGTCGGGCAGACCTTCGCGAGCCAGAACGTCAACCTCACCAGCGCCGGCAATACCTCGATGACGGACGCGGGCCTGGCGAACCAGAACTACACGGTCAGCGCGGCAGGCGACATCGATGCGTCAGGGGCCGTATCGGCCGGACAGGACGTCTCGTTGACCGCTGGCGGCAACCTGAACGCCGCGTCGGTCGCGGCCAATGGTACGGCAAGCCTCGTCGCGGGCAACGCGATGACGCTCGGTTCGCTCAGCGCGCAGAACATCGCGCTGCAGACGACGGCGGGCGACCTGACGATCAATTCGGCGCTCACCGCGCCGGGTACGGTGACGGCGGCAGCCGGTCGTGACCTGACGATCAACGGGGCGGTGCAGGGGGGCAGCACGGTGACGCTGACCGGTGCGCGCAATGCGACGGTGAACGGCACCGTCAGCAGCGTCGGGGACACGGGCATCACGGCGCAGACCGGTTCGGTGTCGGTCGCGGGCGACGTGCAAACCAACGGGGCGCTCACCGTTACGGCCGCGCAGAACGCCACGCTGGGCGGCACGACCCAGGCGCAGGGGGCCGTCTCGATTACCGCGACGAACGGCTCGGTCAGCAGCCAGGGCGATGTCGCCTCGTCGAACGGCGCCGTGACCCTGCAGGCCGGGCAGGATATCGCGACCACCGGCAACCTGCAGGGCGGTACCACGGTGACGGCCAGCGCGGGCCGCAACGCGACGCTGGGCGGTACCGTGACCGCGCCGGGCGCGGTGGCCATCACGGCCGGTCAGGACGCGACGCTCGACGGCGCGGCGACAGCCGGTTCGACGCTGACGGTCCAGGCAGGCGGCAACGCGTCCATCAACGGGACGGCGAGCTCGGTCGGCGACATGGTGCTGACGGCAACGGCGGGTGTGCTGTCCGCGACCGGAGACGTCGTGAGCCTCGGCGCATTGACTGCGGGCGGGGCGCAGGGTGTCAGCCTGGGCGGCAGCGTTTACAGCCAGGGCAACGCCGCGATCAGTTCGTCCGCAGGTAGCGTGACGGTGGCCGGCACGTTGTCGGGCCCGGGGGCGGCAAGCGTGAGCGCAGGTCAGGACGCGATCATCACGGGCACGGTGCACACCGGTGGCGACACGAGCGTGAGCGCCGGCCGGGACGTCAGTCTGGATGGCGGCGTGGAGGTGGATGGTTCGGGCAACCTGAATGTGAACGCCGGGCGTGATCTCAACGGCGTGGGCACCCTTAACGTCGCTAGCGACACGAGCCTGGTCGCCGGGCGCAATCTCGCGGTTTCGGGCGCGATCCAGACCGGCAACAATCTCGATGCAACCGCCGCGCAGAACCTGTCGGTCGCGGCGACCACGGCGGTGGGCAGCGAAACGCTTGCCGCCACGGGCGGCAGTGTCACGCTGACCGACAGCGCGCTCTCGGGCGGCGACATGAGCATCACCGCTGGTACCGACATTAACGCGCAGGGCAGCGTGCAGACGCTGGGCAACCTGAATGTCAATGCGCAGGGTGGCAGCGTCACGGCGTCAGGCCCGGTTTCGAGCGCGGGCAACGCGACGCTGAATGCTGGCCAGAACCTGACGCTGAACGGCCAGACGACGGTCGCGCAGGATGCGGTGCTGACTGGCACGAACATCACTACGCAGGGTCTCGCGGTCGGCGGCAACCTCGCGGCCACCGCGACGAACAGCCTCGACACCTCGGCCGGACAGCTGAACGCCGCTTACGATGCCAACGCGCCGACGCTGAGCGTGAACGGCAACGCGACGCTCTCGGGCGCGAATGTCACGACCGCCAATGCGGTGATCGGCGGCACGTACACCGCGACGGCCTCGCAGACGCTCACCACGGGCGGCACCGCTGCGTACATGGGCGATGCCTCGCTCAGCGGCGCTTCAATGACCAACGTCGGCACGCAGATGGCCGCCGGCAACCTGAACGTGTCAGGGGGCGAGATCAGCAACCAGGGGCTGCTCTCGTCGCTGCAGACGGCCAGCGTCAACGCCACGGACCTGGGCAACAGCGGCTCGATCTACGGTTCGACGGCGAACATCAACGTCGCAGACAGCCTCACGAACTCCGGGGCGCTGCTCGCGACGAACGCGCTCACGATTTCGGCCAGCAGCCTTAACAACACCAATGGGTTGATCTTTGCGGGCGACGTGAACAACCCGAACGCGGCGACGGGCGACGTGACGGTGAACGTCACCGGCGGCAACGGTTCGTTCAACAACACCAGCGGTCAGATCCTCGGGCAGAACAGCCTGACGCTGAACCTGCCGAACCAGGCGATCGATCCCTCCAGCGCCACGATGGGCACGCTCAATGGCGGCAACGCGTTCAACCTGTCGGTGCAGTCGATCAACAATACCGGCGCATGGGTGCTGCCGGACACGACCGTGAACGTGACGGCCAGCCAGGGCATCAGCAACGCTGGCACGATCAGCCAGGCGTCGGGCTCGCTCGCGCTCAATGGCGATGTGACCAACTCGGGCACCGTGGCCGCGCAGGATCTGACGATCAACGGCAGCCTCGCCAACCAGGCGGGCGCGACCGTGCAGGCCAACGACGCCTTCACACTGAATGGCTCCGGTACGAACGCGGGGACGGTGGAGGCACAGAACGCGCTGAACATTTCAGGATCGAGCTACGACAACTCGAATGGTGTCACCCAGGCGGGCAACGCCACGACCGGTGCCGGCAACATGGCGATCAACCTGTCGGGAGACCTTACCAATGCCGGCGGCACGATCACTGCCACTAACGATCTCTCGATCACGGCAAACAGTGTCGTCAATACGGGTGCAAGCGCCGCGGGCACCACGACGACTACGACGACCACGGTCGATAACAGCGCGTTGCTGATGTCGATGGTAATCGGCACCGAAGCGGTCTATGCGAATTATGACGGCCCCACGGGGGTTCTCGGGAGCGGGGTCAACGCAACCGTTCCATTGACGCTTGGCGGCCTGCTCTCCGCAAGCGGCACTGTACCGGACGCGGGTACGGTCTGGTATGACGATGGTGTTCCGGATACCAGCTGGCCACAACGCTTCCAGCCCGCCCAGCTGGAGGTTCCTGTTGACAGCCAGACGGCACCGGTCGCCACCTCGGGTACCGTGGAGTTCGTCGACGTTCCGACGGTCACGTCCTGGAACGCCATGGGCATTCCCGTGACGCAGAATGACTGGTACGTGCAGGACGGGGCGGTTCCGACGTCAGGCAGTACCGGTGCGTACGCGACCATGACGGTGGCGCTGCCGAGCGTCACCGAGACGACCACAACGACCGGGGGCAGCACGGTGCCCTCCGTCATTGCCGCGGGTAACAACCTGTCGCTGCAGGCCACGAGCCTCGACAACACGGGGAGTACGATTAGCGCCGGCAACGACGCGAACATCAACGTGCAGTCGCTCGCCAACGGCGGCTCGACGTACAGCTCCACCGTGACGGACACGGTGGATGCGGCTTCGCTCAATGCCTTCCTGTCCGCATTCAGCGCGACCTCCTTCAAGCTCGGGGGAGCCGTATCGGTCATGGGAAGCATTGTTCCCAGCAACGGATGGTCCAGCGGCTATACGCCGGCCGAAACGCTGACCGTCGATGCGCCCGGTACGGTGACGGCGCCGTCGGTCAGCTCGTCAGTGACCGTGCAGGGGCAGGCCGGGCAGATCGTGGCCGGTCACAACGTGAACCTCTCGGGCGGTAACCTGACGAACGCGGGTACGATTGCCGCCGCCAACGACGTCAACATCACCGCGAGCAGCTTCACGAACCAGGGCACCAACACCGGGACGATGACGACCACCGCGGGTTGCGCGGCGGGCTTCAGCGCGGGCTGCTCGTCGCTCAATACCACGAATCCGAACTCGCAGACCTACAGCTACCAGCAGATCAACGCGAACGTCACCGCTGGCAACGACATTGTCATTGCCGCGAATACGGTCAGCAATACTTACGGGAACCTGGTCGCCGGCCGCAACGTGGTGATTGGCGGGGCGGGGACCGTGGCGGGCGACGGCCCGGCCACGCCGGCCAGTGTCACGCAGGCCGCAGGCGTGACGAATACCTCGGGCGCCATCGCGGCCGGCAATGACGTCGACATCAATGCCGCGAGCCTGGTGAACACCATTGCGGCACCTGTGCAGATCCACCAGAACTACGGTGGCGCGACGCCGTTCGCCGGCTGCTCGTCAAACTGCGAAGCTTACGTTGACGTGCAGTCGGCGGCGCCTTCGACGATCACGGCGAACCACAACGTCAACCTGAATGCGAACACGTTCGCGAATACGGGCAGCCTGATCACGGGACTGAACAACGTCACGATCAACGCGACCACCAGTGCGAGCAGCGACAACCAGTACCTCAATGCGTACTGGCACGCGAACGTGACCAGTTACGACGCCAGCTTCCCCGCATGGGGTTGCGCGGGCAATGCGGCACTGTGCGCGCAGCTCTACGGCAGCGCGTACCAGAGCGGGCAGGCGCAGGATCCGGCCGGGCTGCCGGATGCGGTGGGTCTGCCCGACTTCGTGGCGGGCACGATCCAGGCGGGGAACACGCTGGCCGTCAACTCGCCGACGCTGACCAACACCGGCAACGTGATTGGTCAGACGGTGAACCTCACCGGCTCGACGCTGGTGAACGGCATCACGAACCCGAACGTCTATACACCGCCGCCGGCCATCGCCGGCCAGGTGATTCCGCTTGGCCCGCCGTCGGTGCCGGCGGGCGCCACGACCACCGTGAACAGCGCGGGGCAGGTGACGACGCTCAGCGGGCAGCCAACGTCGGTGACCGGCGGAGCCGGTCTGCCGTCGAACACGCCGATCGGTACGCAGACGGTCGGCAAGCCGGTGGCGCCGCCGGTGGCGAACACGGTCGGCCCGGCGGGCGGCACCACGGTCCAGACCGTCGGCGGCCAGAGCGTCAACGTGACATACCTGTTCAACAGCCCGGCCTCGGCCGTGACGAACGATCTCTCGCCGGCGGCGCTCATCGCAGCGCTGCCCTCGAACCTGCAGCCGGGTACGACGCAGTTCTACTACGATCCGTACACGCAGGCGCAGCAGGTCGAGCAGGCAGCCCTGCAGGCAACGGGCCAGTCGAGCTTCTACGCGATGCCGTCGCAGACGGACAGCCAGAGCCAGACCTCGATCAACAACCAGGATACGGCTGCGTTGTACGGCGCAGCGCTCCAGTACGCCGAACAGAACAATGTCGCGCTGGGCACGCAGCTGAGTCAGGCGCAGCTCGCGCAGATCAATGCGCCGATGCTCTGGTACGTCGAACAGACGGTACCCGAGCCGGGCTGCACGGCCACCGGCAACGGTGCGTGCCCGACCGTGCAGGCGCTCATGCCCGAGGTGCTGCTGCCGCAGAACTACGCGAGCGTGAGCGCCGATGGCGAGATCAGCGGCACGAACGTGACGCTCAATTACGCGAACAGCATCCTCAACACCGGCAGCATCAGCGCGCAGAACCTGACGGTCAACACGGGCACGCTCACCAACGAGCAGCGCTCGACCAACGTCGGCACGATCTACCAGGAAGTGAGCGACGGCGTGGCGGCCACCACCGGCACGGTGGTGCAGCAGGGCGGCTTCATGTCGGCCGCGAACTACAGCCTGACGGCCGACACGATCAACCAGATCAGCGGCACCCTGCAGCAGGTGAACGCAGACGGCAGCGCGAACAACGCAGCGACGGCGCAACTGCTCGCGAGCCTGAAGGACCAGCTCGGCGGCAACTTTACGCAGTCCACGGTCAGCAATGACCTGACCACGTCGATGGCTTACAGCGACGGCGGCATGGGGTTCATGTCGATCATCGGCATGGTGGCCGCGGCGGTGATCTCGATCTACGCCGGTCCGGAGGTGCTTGCCGCCTATGAAAGCGCGATGGGCGCGGGCGTGCTGGCGACCGGGCTGGCGGCTGCGACGACGGGATTTGCAGCCAGTGCGGCGAGCCAACTGGTCAGCACCGGTTCGCTGAACCTGGGCAGCGCGTTCGAGACTGCGCTGGTTGCGGGTATCTCGGCGGGGCTGGCGAGCGGGATCACGTATTCCGGGGACTCGGGCTTCGGCTTCTCGATGGGTGGATCTTCCGACAGCCTGGCGAATCTTGCCGGGGTACAGCCCTCGAACGGCTCGCTCGTGCCGCAGGCCACAGGCACGCTGGCGAACCTGCCGGGACAGGCGCTCGGGATTGCGGGCGAAGCGCTGATCCAGGCGGGTGCCCAGGCAGGCATCGAGGGCGGCAGCTTCCTGGACGCGCTGCGCAATGCAGCGGTGGGCGACGTGGCCGCGGCCGGGGCGTTCGATATCGGTGACGCACAGGGCAGTCTTAACGAGGCGGAATACATCGCGGCGCATGCAGCCCTCGGCTGTGCAGCGGGTGCGGCGACGGGTGCGGGCTGTGGGGGCGGGGCGATTGGCGGGGCCACGAGTGCCCTGCTTTCGCCAGCGGTAATGAGCGCCATCGATCCGACAGGCGCGCCGCTGACGAACGCGCAGATTGCGACAGTTACGGCGCTGTCTATGCTGGCTGGTGGTGGACTTGCGGACCTCGCAGGGCAGAATGCGACGGCAGGTACCACCGCGGCGGAGAATGAAGCGCTGAATAACGGTACCAAGCATTGGGTGCAGGCTTTGGTTTGCCTGCTGTGCTGGAGTCCGCCTCAGACTATCGGCAGTCAGTCGGATGCTGGGAGTGGTCCAATGGACCCGAAAGATGCTCTTGAGCTGATAAAGGAAGACGACATTCAACCTGTTATTCCCGATCCATTTAAGCAGAATCCGCCTGGTAAGTGAGCGTTATGAAGAAAAATGCCCTTTCTAGAGAAAAACAAGAGTGGAACATGGAGCCAGATGCGGTGACTCTGGAGCGCACTGCAGGAGTCCACGATTTCGTTGCGGCTGCGGCAGCGTACAGGATTCTCATTAGCAGAGGGTCCGTGTTGAGCATGGTGAACTTGGCGAGTCGATATGAATTCCGGTCCAAAAACGATGGTGGACCGGATTTCGAGCAGGCGGAGTATTGGTATCGGAAATCTATAGAGTCTGGATCGGCGGTTGCAACTCTTCCCGTTGGTTATTTTTATTTTCGAAGAAAGGACTACGTTAAGGCTTGCGAGATATTTTCTATCGGAACTCAAAGAGAATATGCGCCCTCCATGTTGCGATTGGCGCATCTGTATGCCAATGGTCTCGGTGTTGAAAAGGATGACGCCAAGACCGACGAACTGTTGTTGCGAGCAGCAAAGCTGGGCAATCTGTGGGCGAAGATCTCGCGCGCCGAGCGCTACATGAACACGGATGGGAATTATCTGAAGGTCGCAAAAGGGTTGTGCTTGATCTGCGTGGCTGCGGTTCAGTTTCGCCTTGAGAGGAAATTCCGACCTTGGAGTGAAAAACTAAAAAAATGATCGTTGCAGGATCGGCTAGCAGGCACCAATTGCGCGCATCGATCGCGAAACGACAGACCGGGCTTCGGCCGGGGCTTGTGACGATTGCAGCTTGGACGGAATCGAGAGCGAAATGACTACGAATGCTGAGAACCTTAGCTTGCAAGAAGCATATCTTGCGATGTTCGAGTTCATCGTCGAGCTTTACCAGCGAACGCAATCCGATGAACTTGGTTCGTTGTTGGGTGACCTAAGTTTACTTCCTGATGGGACGACGGCTGATCCTGCTGCTTGGAGGGACTGGCTTCGATGTGTTGAGAAGGCGCGGCGCGGTGGTATCGACGCGAGCTTAGTAATTACGCCACCATCTCCCTAATCGACAGGAGCAGGGACAGCAGTTGTTGAACGGTGCTACTCCGACCACGACGCCACCCGGATATGCCGGGACGTGGTATGAACGGGCAGATGGATCGGTCATTGGTATTGAGGCACAGAACAGACAGGCCAGCATCGTGACGTCCAGAGTTTATTCCAGAGTGTTGAGCGTTGTGTTGATCAACACAGGCAATCTCTTCTTCGCGTTTGGAATCTTCAGCCTGAAGAGGGCTTTCCAGATGTTTACGTTCGACGCGTATTTCTGGTTGGCGTTTGGAGCCACGCTGGCAGGTCTTCTACTGGGCGCTGCCAGTGTTCATTTTGGAACGCGCGGGATCGGCCTGGATCCGTAGCGGCAGACTGCAGTATCACAAAGGTCATTGCAGAAAATTTAACATTTCGTACTGCGTATGTATATGAAGAAGTGGTTAGTTAGCCAAAACTGCAAGATGGGGTGTGGCGCTTTGGCTGCTGTTGCCCTGCTAGGGGGCACCGCTGCAAACGCATTTGCTGTGGGCATCGTGACGGACGGCAACACCGCGACAAGCGTCTCGACGGCAGCAAACGGTCACCAGACCGTCAGCATCGCACCTGCCGTGGGCGGCGTCTCGAACAACACCTACCGCTCGTTCAACGTGGGCGCAGCGGGCGCGGACCTGAACAACGCGGGCATCAACGCGAACACGATCGTCAACCAGGTCACCAGCACGAATCCCTCGCTGATCCAGGGGGCGATCAACGTGCTGGGCCCGCGTGCGAACGTCATTCTGGCGAACCCGAACGGCATCACGGTCGATGGCGGTTCCTTCGTGAACGCCGGCCACGTCGTGCTCTCTACCGGACAGGTCAGCTTCAGCGACACCACCCCCGCGCCGGGCCAGATCCAGCGCAACGTCGTGCTCACGACGAACGGCGGCACGATCACTGTCGGTCCCGGCGGTCTTTCGGGCACGCTTGTCAACCTCGACCTCGTTTCGAAGCAACTGGCTGTGAACGGGCCGGTAACTAACGGCTATACGAGCTCGACCGGTGGCATCCGTGCGATCACCGGCAGCAGCACGACCACCTGGGATACCGCGTTCTCCCCGGGCGATAACGGCCACGACTGGCTCGTCGGCCTGACGTCACCCGGTGTGCAGGGGCCAGCCTGGGCCGTCGATATCACGGCAGCCGGGGGACTGACCGCGGGCCGCGTGCAACTGATCGTCACGGACCAGGGCGCGGGCGTGCGCAGTGCCGGCACGCTCAACGCCACCGCGGGCGACGCCGTCGTCCAGGCCAACGGTGACATCACGACCGCAGGCGGCTCGATCACCGCAGCGAACGATGCCTCGCTGACGGCTGCAGGTGCGCTCACGATGCAGGGCACGCCCGTCCATGCCAATGGTGGCGTTGTGCTGACGGCCAGCGGCAATGTCTCGCTGCAGGGCGCAGGGCTCCAGGCCGGCAACGATGCGACGATCGACGCAGGCGGTGCGCTGTCGCTCACCGACCAGCAGATCCTGGCCGGGCACGACGTCGCCCTGAGTGCCACCGGCGCCCTGTCGATGCAGGGCGTGCAGATCGGTGCGTCGAACAACACGACGCTCGACGCCGCGAGCATAGCCGTCACCGACGACGCGTCCGGTCCTTCGAAGGTCACGGCTGACAATGCCCTCACGCTGACCGCGACCGGCGACATCAGCAACACGGGTAGCCAGCTGCAGGCCGGACTGATCGCGGCCGACGGCACCCTGAGCGGTGGCGACCTCGTCCTGAACGCCGGCGGCAGCATCACGAACCGCTCGGATGCCACGAACCTGGGCATCCTGTTTGCCGCGGCGGCCGATGCGCAGCTAAACGCACAGGGCGACATCACCAACGACAACGCCCGTATCGAATCCAACGGTGCGGTGACGCTCGCGGCCCAGGGCGACGTGAACAACGTCATCGACCACACGGGCGGCGTGAATGGTGGAGCGCCCGTGGCGTACTCCTACGAAGGCGGCCGCTTCCTGTTCTTCGTGCATACGTCGAGCGGGTTCAATGTCGATTACGGCAGCGTCACGCAGCCGGACCAGCTCGCCCTGATCGCCTCGACGGCCGGCCCGGTCTCGATCTCGGGGCGCAACGTCACGAATTCGGGTGGAATCATCCAGTCCAACGATGGTGACATCACGATCCGCGCGCAGGATGTGTTCACCAACGCGGCCGTGTTTGCCGGTCAGGCCAGTTACTCGCAGAGCTGCTTCATCTTCTGCCACGGCAGCGCGTCGAGCAACGTGACGCCTTATGGCGGCACGATCCAGTCCGGCCAGAACGTCTCGATCACGGCCGGCACGAGCGCGACGGACGCCGGTAGCAACGTGTACGCGCAGGGCAATCTCGACGTGAGCGCACCGCTCACGTACGCAACCGGCGTCACGGGCTATTCGGCCATCAACCAGGATCGTGGTTTCAAGGCGTTCTTCGGCAGCACGTGGGCGCAGATCCTCGCGACCGACGTCGGTGGCGGATTCACCGCCGACGGTCTCGTGACGCTCACGGGCGACGCGGTCGTCAACGGGGGCTACATTTCGGGCGGGAAGGGCACAAGCGCGACGGGCGGCATCACGACCGTTCGCGCGCCGACGACGACGCCCGTAGTGATCGGCCAGCACCTTGGCCTCACGACGTGGTGGTGGTACTGACCGATGCAGAAGAAGAAATGGCGGCTCGCCGCATTGCCCGCGGCGACCGCGATGGTCGTGAACGCTTACGCCCAGACTCCACCGCCCGTCGCGCCGCGCCCGGTGCAGGATCCCGCCCAGCAGCTGATCGACCAGCAGCGCGAGGCGGACCGGCAGCGGCAGCTGGCGCTGCCCCCGGCGCAGGTCAGCGTCGCGCCGCAGGGTGGCGACAGCACGCTCAACATCCCACTGGACACGCCCGTCGACCAGATCGCCGAACCGGGCCCGACGTTCAGGGTGACGCACATCGTGCTGGTCGGGCCGAACGGCACGCCGCTTGCAAAGACCGCCGTGCCGGAGGCAACGCTCGATGCGCTGATCGCGCCGTTTACCGGCCAGCAGATGGGCACGCGCCGGATCAATGTCCTGCTGCGCCGCCTCACCGACGCCTATGTTTCGGCCGGCTATGCGACTACGCGCGCGATGTTTTCGCCGCAGAATATCGGTTCGGGCACGCTGGCCGTGACGGTCCTGGTGGGACGGATCGAGGCCTTCACGGTCAACGGCAAACCCGTTCACCGCCTCGCGACCAACGAGCCGTCTGCCGGTGGCGGCTGGCTTACGGACGAGGGCTACCAGTCCGCTTTCCCGTCCAGTCCGGGCGATCCGCTGCGCCTGTCCGATATCGACCAGGGCGTGGCGCAGATCAACCGCCTGCAGCGCAACCAGGCACGGGTGCAGATCCTGCCCGGCCAGTCGGTGGGCGACTCCGTCGTCGATGTCCGGAACCAGCCGGGCGACAGCGTGTACGGCACGCTCGGCGTCGACAACTATGGCGCCGAATCGACGGGCGTGACGCGCTACCGCGCCGGCCTCGAGCTGGACAATCTCATCGGCCTGCAGGAAATGCTGAGCCTGAACTACATCGACAGCATCGAGAGCAACGCGCTCGTCGGGTCGTTCGCGATTCCGTGGGGGCGTCACACGTTCAGCTACACACTGTCCGATTCCGAGTACCAGCAGGTCATCGGGACCAGCGGGCTGGAGTATGGCCGCACGCTCAGCCATATCTTCGAGTGGAACTACCAGCTTGGCCGTACCTCGTCGGACCTCACTGCGCTCGATGCGACGCTGTCCTGGCGGCGCACCGACCGCGAGATCAACGATATCGACCTGGATCCGCAGCACATCGCGGTGCTGCGCCTGGGCGGCAACTGGCTGCACCGGTTTGTGCTCAACGATGCGCCGGGCAACGTGACGCTCGACGCGGGCATCTCGCAGGGGCTGCCGTGGTTCGAGGCCGATCACGACGCGCCGGATATCCCCAGCGACTATGCCCACAGCCAGTTTACCAAGCTCGACGCCACGGGCACGTTTGCCATTCCGCTGCCGAAGCTGGGCCATGCGGCGCTTGTCTATCGCGGCACCGTGGGCGGCCAGTTCACGAATGTCGCCCTCTACGGCACCGAGCAGTTGTACCTGGGGGGCATGGACACGATCCGGGGCTTTCGCTCGGGCGATCTCGCAGGTGACCGCGGCTTTTACTCGCGCAACGAACTGGCGTGGGTGAATGTACCGGTCTGGCACGACGGGCGTGTCGAGCCCTATGTGTTTCTCGATGCGGGCAAGGCGAACCTGATCGCCACGCCGGGCTTCCCCACGCTGGTGGGCGTGGGCGCCGGCCTGCGCGTGCAATGGCAGTGGCGCAGCCAGCAGTTCTCGGGTGAGGGGCTGGTGGGGCGGCAGCTTTGCCGACCTGCATCAATTGGCCCACGCGCGACGCTTGCGCTGGGGACGTTCAACTGGTCATTCTGAGGCTACACGATCACCAGGAGTTCAGCATGGGCAATCGGCCAACGTCTGTCAGGCTTCCCGGCAGTACGCGGACAGACTTCCCGGATGGCAGCTATCTGATTGAAGGCAGGGACGGCGAGAAAATCATCGTTTCCGAAACGGGGGCCGTCAACGCGCACATTCCGAAAATTGAGCGTGTGGAGATCCAGAATCTCGCGACGGTCCTCCGCCATGAAATTGCGTGTACGCAGGACACGACTTCCCACACGCTGCATTTTGCCGGAGGGGGCGTGTTCTCGTACCTGCATCACCGCAGTGGCTCTGGCATGTCAATACAGGGCAACTGCATAGCGATCGACACCCGACCGGGTGGCATCTTCGTTGTCGTCGGTACGACCCCGGAGGCTCCCGCCGCCGGGGTCAGGCAACCAACCTGAAGAACAGGAGTTCAAGTGATGTTCCGTCTTAACCGTATCGTCCATACGGCCCGCGTTGCGGCCTTCGCTTCGCTGATGGCCGGCTCGCTCGGTCCGTCTTTCGCTTACGCGATCGATACCCCTGCCGCAGGATTGCCGGGAGGGGCGATGGCCGTTGTCAACGGTGTGGCTGTGCCGCAGAGCCAGCTCGACGATGCCGTGCGCGCGGTGACCACGAAAACGGGCGCACCCGATACGCCGCAACTGCGCCAGGTGCTGAAAAATGAACTGATCGTGCGTGAGGTGTTCCGCCAGAACGCGGTGAAGGCGCACTACGACCAGAAGCCGGAAGTCCAGCAGGCGGCAGCGGACGCGAAGGTGGGTACCGAGATCCAGCTGTACCTGAAGGACAACATCCATCCGGACGCGGTGACGGACGACCAGGTGAAGGCGCGCTACGACCAGATCGTGGCGTCGCTGGGCAAGGAGGAGTTCCAGTCGCAGATGATCGTCGTGCCCGATGCAGCGACGGCGAAGACGGTGCTGGGCAAGGTGAAGGCGGGGCAGCCCTTCGATGCGCTGGCGAAGGAATACAGCGTGGCGCCGAGCAGGGCGAACGGTGGCGCCATGCCGTGGGTGAGCTTCAGGACACCGCTGACGGAAGGCAACACGCAGGGCGTACCGCTGCCGCTGGCGCAGGCGATTGTGCAACTGCCGGTGGGCGGGATCACGCCGCAGCCGGTTCAGGTGGGTACGGCCTGGGCGATCGTGAAGCTGGATGCGAAGCGGCCGACGCAGATTCCGGCCTTCGACCAGGCGAAGGATACGGTGAAGCAGCAGTTGCAGACGCTGGCGCTGCAGAAGGCGGCGGCGCAGTTCACCGCCGCGCAGGTTCGGGACGCGACGATCCGGCAATGATGGCGCGGGCGTGCCAGGTGGAGACGGAAACGTTCCAGACTTTCGCGTCGTTCGGCATCGCCACGGTGCTTTATATCGTCGCGATCGCGGTGATAGAAGCCGCGCTGCAGGGTTTGCTGCACGCGCGCACGCATGCGACGGGGGTACGCCGATGATGCCCTGGAGCGTATTCGTCGCGAACCTGCCGTATCTGCTGGTCGGAGCGTTTCCGCAAGGACCGCTCGGCGGCGCCGCGCTGACGCTCGTGCTGGCTGCGGCTTCCGCGCTGGTCTCCGCGGTCCTCGGCCTCGGTATTGCCCTGGCGATGGCGGGGCGCATTACGCGTACCGCGCTGCTGGTCGTCATCGGCTTTTTTCGCGCGATTCCCGTGCTCATGCTGATTTTCTGGACCTACTTCCTGCTGCCCGTGCTGTTTCATATGGATGTGCCGGGCCTTGTGGCCGTCGTATGGGCGCTCTCGCTGATCGGCGGCGCGTATCTCGCGCATTCCGTGCATGCCGGCATCGTCGCCGTGGGCGAGGCGCAGTGGCAGGCAGGGCTTTCGCTGGGGCTCACACGCTTCGCGGCGTTGCGCCACGTAGTCTTGCCTCAGGCGATCCGCATCATGGCGCCCTCGTTCGTCAATCAGTGGGTCTCGCTCGTGAAGGACACCTCGCTCGCGTACATTGTCGGCGTGGGGGAACTGTCGTTCGTCGCCACGCAGGTCAACAACCGGCTCATGGTGTATCCGATACCCGTCTTCCTGTTCGTCGCCGCGCTTTATCTCGTGATGTGCACGGCGCTCGATCGGGCCGCGATGGCGTGGCTCGTGCGGCGGTGCCGTGTGCCGGGCGCGCACTTCGAGGCGAGGGCAGCGGTGAATTGAGATCAAGGCGCGGCTACAGCCTGGCACGGTCGACAGCAACGGGGTGACGGCATGGACGCATCTTGCCTTGCGCAATGCGGAGGCTCTGCCTGAACTCTAATCCCGGGGCGCGGGCGTCTCATTGCAATGCACAGGAGTACTCGTTACTCCAGATTCCGTCGTTGCATCGTTGGCAGAGGTACTGCGGACATCCGGTAACCGTCTGGCCCGGTATGGCGCACCGGTGCACGATAGTGCTGTCCGCCACCAGGCTGCCATCCGGAGTTTGGCAGGAGCCGGCCGGTTTGACGACGGCGGTCTGAGAGGGTTGCGGTCCGGATCCTTCCACCGGTGCGCAAGCGGCGATGGCGGCGCAAATGCCGAGGGCGGCCCCAAGCTTCAAGCCTCGAACGGATGACATGGCGCACCTCCAGTGGGTAGTCTCATTCTCCACCCCATCCAACGGGACCATGTTACTCCCGCAGTGCGCTTGCGGCAGTTTCCGCTCGTCTGGCGCGAGCCTGTAAAAAAGAAGGCCCGCCTGATGGCGGGCCGATCCATGCTCGGGTGACATGGCGGGAAACGGGCAGGCATGCAGGACGTCCCATGCATGCCACTTGCACTCAGGCCGCGCTGCAGACCTCATTGCGTGCGACGGTCAGAATGCGTTCGATCTGGTTCATCAGTGCGTCGATCGTGCGAAATTGGGCGTGCGAAAGCTGAGCGGTGTCGAGCAGATTCGAGAGGCGCCGGTGCCAGTAATCCGGGGTCAGGATTGGAACGCCACTGGCCGTTTCCAGTGACGGAATCATGATGCGCGTGATATGCGCGATTTCCTGGTCGATGAGTCTCATGAATTCCCCGCGATGCAAGTTCGATCTTATATATCCAGCTTTAACGCCACTGTAGCTATCTGTTTCGGGCTGCATAGCTATCCGATCAGATAGGTCGGGCAATCCCCCAACGCGCGCCCTCCGTTCTTTGAAAGGTGCTGTAAAGAAGATGAAAATTGAGCGGCGCGGAATTGCTTAGTGGTGCCATCCACCGCCCCAGCCACCGCTGTAGCCGATGCCGACGTTGACGCTCGGCGCCGCGTAGTAGCCGGGGTAATAGCCGTACGCCGGTGCGGGCGCGTAGGCGTAAGGCGGGGCCACCACACATCCCGCGAGTTCCGCGATCAATGCCAGTGCCAGGAAGAGTTTGATCATGATGTTTCTCCGACCATTTCATTTTCTGCTATCGGCCCGTTTTTATCCGCAACGATGTGTGTCGAAAAATTACTTTCCGGTTGCGCCGGCGGGATCGCAAGCCTGCCCCAATGACGAAGCGCCGGATCTTCGGCAGGGGTTGTCATTCGCGCCACCCTACAAACCCTAACAAATACCAAAGTTGTTTGACAACAATAGGGGCGGCTGCTACTGTGCGATCTATCGACAACCCACTAATCCGCACGAGGCCTCATGAACGTGTCCCCGATTGCCGAGAGCGAATTCGCCTCGACCGTGATGGCCGTGCCGCCGCTGGCACGCCGCTCCGACCTGACGCTCGACGTCGAAGAAAACCGCCGGCTGATCCGTCACATGGAGGCGGGCGGCATCCGCACGCTGCTCTATGGCGGCAATGCCAATCTCTACCACGTCGCCGTCAGCGAATACCGCGAGTTGCTTGACATGCTCGCCGACCTGACCGGGCCGCAAACGCGCGTGATTCCCGCCATCGGTCCGGACTTCGGCAAGATGCTCGACCAGGCGCGCATTCTCGCGCAGACCTCGTACCAGACCGCGATGGTGCTGCCGCTCGGCGGCTTCACCACGCCGGCCGGCGTCGAGGCGGGCCTGAAGCGCATCAGCGACACCGCGGGCATCCCGCTCACGCTCTATGTCAAGAGCGAAGATTACGTGGACGTGGATACGCTCGCGCGCCTCGTCGAGAGCGGCACGCTGGCCGCCGTGAAATACGCGATCGTGCGCCAGGATCCCACGAACGATCCTTACCTGCGCCACCTGCTCGAGCGGGTGCCGGCGTCGAAGGTCGTCTCGGGCATGGGCGAGCGTCCGGCGCTCGTCCACGTGCGCGACTTCGGCCTCGCCGCCTGGACCACGGGCTCGGGCTGCATCGCGCCGCGCGCCGTGATGGCGCTTCTCGCCGCCGCGAAAGAAGGCCGCGCGGAAGAGGCGCAGCGCCTCTACAGCCACTTCATGCCGCTCGAAACGCTGCGCGACGACATCTCGCTCATCCGCGTGCTGCACGACGCCGTGACGCTTTCCGGCATCGGCAACATGGGTCCGATCCTGCCGCTCCTGAGCGGTTCGCCCGAGTCGGCGCTGCCCGCCATCGAACAGGCGGCCAAGGCGCTGCTCGCGTTCGAAAACTCGCTCGTGCAGGCGGCGTGCGCGTAAAGCGCGCGTGTGCGCGAAAGGAATTCACGGAGCGACCATGCAGATATCCGGAAACATGCTCCTGGGTGCCGACGCCGTGCGCGGTACCCAGGGCGAAATGCGCGCCTTCGCGCCCGCACTGGGCGCGGAGATCGAGCCTTCGTTCGGCCTTGGCGGTAGCGCCGAAGTCGAGCGGGCCTGTACGCTGGCCGCGCAGGCCTTCGACCCTTTGCGCGCCGCGCCGCTCGAAACGCGCGCGCGTTTGCTTGAAGCGATCGCCGAACGCATTCTGGGGATCGGAGACGCGCTGATCGAGCGCGCGCATCTCGAATCCGCGCTGCCGAAGGCCCGCCTCGAAGGCGAGCGTGGCCGCACGGTCGGTCAGTTGCGCCTTTTCGCGTCGCTCGTGCGCGACGGCCGCTGGTGCGGCGCCGTGCTCGACTCGGCACTGCCCGAGCGCAAGCCGCTGCCGCGCTCCGATCTGCGCGCGCAGCGCATCGGCCTCGGCCCCGTGGCCGTATTCGGCGCCAGCAACTTCCCGCTCGCGTTTTCGGTGGCGGGCGGCGATACCGCTTCGGCGCTCGCGGCGGGCTGTCCCGTCGTGGTGAAGGCGCATCCCGCTCATGCGGGCACCTCGGAACTCGTGGCCCGCGCGATCCAGCAGGCCGTCGCCGACGTGGGCTTGCCCGCGGGCGTGTTCTCGCTGCTGTTCGGCGGCGGCAATGCGCTCGGCGAAGCGCTGGTCGCGCATCCGGCGATCAAGGCGGTGGGCTTTACGGGTTCGCGCGGCGGCGGTCTCGCGCTCGCGCGCATTGCCGGAGAGCGTGCCGAGCCAATTCCCGTCTATGCTGAGATGAGCAGCATCAATCCGATGTTCGTTCTGCCGGCGGCGCTGGCCGCGCGCGGCGAGGCGCTGGCGAAGGGCTTCGTCGAGTCGCTGACGCTGGGCGTCGGGCAGTTCTGCACGAATCCGGGTCTCGTACTCGGTTTCGACGGCCCCGACCTCGACCGCTTCGTGGCGCAAGCCGCAGCAGCGCTCGGGCAGAAGACCGCACAGACCATGCTGACGGCCGGCATCGCCGCGAGCTACCGCAAGGCCGTGGAAGCGCGCGCGCAGCAGCCGGGCGTGGAGCGCGTGGCCGAGGGCACGCAGTCGGACGCGCACTGCGCCGCTCTGCCAATGCTGTTCAAGACGACGGCCGGACAATTCCTCGTGCAGCACGCGCTGGCGGACGAGATCTTCGGGCCGGTGTCGCTGGTCGTGGCCTGCCGCGACGAGGCGGAACTGCTGCGCGTGGCCGAACATCTGGAAGGCCAGTTGACCGCGACGCTGCATATTGACAGCGGCGACTACGCCCAGGCGCGGCGCCTCTTGCCGGTGCTCGAACGCAAGGCGGGCCGCATTCTCGCCAACAGCTTCCCGACGGGAGTGGAGGTGTCGTACGCGATGGTGCACGGCGGACCGTTCCCGGCCACCTCGGACGCGCGCACGACTTCGGTGGGCGCGATGGCGATCGAGCGTTTTCTGCGCCCGGTCTGCTACCAGGATTTGCCGGCCGACCTGCTGCCGCCCGCGCTTCAGAACGACAATCCGCTCGCGCTCTGGCGCTTGCGCGACGGCGAACTGGTGCGCGCCTGAACCCACAGGCGGAGGCTGGCAGTGGGGCCGCCAGCCTGGTAATCGGGCAGCCGCCGCACCGTTGCCGACAAGGCGATGATATTCGTGACATAAAGCCCGATGTTGCTTGACAACTTGCGGCGTGGTTCTGCATCCTGTGCTGCGAGCCCGCGCTGAGCGCAAGTCGCGAACGGGCCGCAGAGAATAAATCCCATAATCAGATGTGAGGAGATGCGATGTTCGAAGGACGCTTGTCGGCCAGACGCCTGGCCCTGTGTGTATCGGCCGCTGCTGTGATGACGCTCGGTACGGGCGCGGCGCAGGCCGATCCGGTTTCCCTGAACATAGTCGACGTGGCCGGCGATCTGCAGCTCACGCAGAAAGCCTTCGAAGCCTTCAAGGCGAAGTATCCGAACCTCGTCTCCAATATCACCTACACCAACGCGCCCGCGCCGCAACTACCGGGCAAGATCAAGGCGATGCAGGCCGCGGGCCGCTCCGACATCGACCTCGTGCTGACCGGCACGGACGCGCTTTCGGCCGGCATCGAACAGAACCTCTGGGTCAAGCTGCTGCCCGACAACGCGGCCGCGCTGCCCGGCGTCCTCGACCACTACGCGCCGGGGCCGCGCAAGATGCAGGACCTCGCGCAGGGCTACGGCCTCGAAGTGGCCTACATGCCCGCCGGTCCGCTGCTCGAATACAACCCGGCGAAGGTGCCGAATCCGCCCCATACGCCCGAGCAACTGCTGGCCTGGTGCAAGGCCAACCCGGGCAAGCTTATCTACGCGCGCCCGGCTAATTCGGGTCCGGGCCGCACCTTCCTGATGGGCCTGCCGTATCTGCTCGGCGACAAGAATCCGCAAGACCCGGTCAACGGCTGGGACAAGACCTGGGCCTTTCTCAAGGAACTGAACGCGTGCGTGCCGTACTACCCGGGCGGCACCTCGGCGGTGATGAAGGAGCTGGGCGAAGGGACGCGCGACATGACGGTGACGGTGACGGGCTGGGACATCAACCCGCGCGCGCTCGGCATCGTGCCGGCCGACTTCAAGGTGCAGGCCTTCGACAACATGACCTGGGTGAACGACGCCCAGTACATGGTGATTCCGAAGGGCGTTTCCAAAGAGAAACTCGCGGTGCTGATCAAGCTCATGAACTTCATGCTCGAGCCGCAGCAGCAGGCCATGACCTATGACGACGGCTACTTCTATCCGGGCCCGGCCGTGGCGGGCGTCACGCTGAACATGGCGCCGAAGGACAGCCAGGATGTGATCGCGAAGTACGGGCGCCCCGAGTACGCGAAGTGGCTCGCGGCCTATCCGCACGTCGTGCCGCTTTCGGCGCAGGCAATGGTGGCGGCTTTCCAGAAGTGGGACCGCGAAGTCGGCGCGGCCAAGTCCCAGTAACGCAAGCGGGCGAGTACGGCGGCGGGGTCGGTCATGCCCGCCGTGCAGCCCCCTCAACGCAGTCAAGGCAGATCAGGAACGTGACATGAAGCATTCTTTCGATCGTCTGCGTCTGGACTCGGTGTGCCGCAGCTTCACGAGCGCCGAGGGCGCACAGTTGGCCGCGCTGCGCGGCCTCGATCTCGAGATACGCCGCGGCGAGTTCATCGCCTTGCTCGGGCCGTCGGGCTGCGGCAAATCGACGGCGCTCAACTGCATCGCGGGCCTGATGCCGCTTACGAGCGGCAGCATCTGGCTCGACGAGACGCGTATCGACGTCCTGCCGCCCGAGAAGCGCGGCTTCGGCATGGTGTTCCAGAACTACGCGCTCTTTCCGCACATGAGCGTGCTGGAAAACGTGGGCTTCGGCCTGAAGATGCAAGGCGTGCCGCGCGACGAGGCGAAGCGCCGGGTGCGCGAAGCGCTGCAGCTCGTGCAGCTCGTCGGTCATGAAAACAAGCTGCCGGGCCAGCTTTCGGGCGGCCAGCAGCAGCGCGTGGCGATTGCGCGCGCGATCGTGATCGAACCGCCGCTCGTGCTGATGGACGAGCCGCTTTCGAACCTCGACACGAAACTGCGCATCGAGATGCGCGCCGAAATCCGCCGCATTCACGGCCAGCTCGAACGCGCGACGATCTACGTGACGCACGACCAGGACGAGGCGCTTTCGATGGCCGACCGCATCGTCGTGATGAAGGAGGGCGTCGTGCAGCAGGTGGCCACGCCGAAGGAGATCTACGGGCGTCCCGCGAACCTGCACGTTGCGCGCTTCATGGGCTATCGCAACGTGCTGCCGTTCTCGATCTCGGGCGAGCGCGGCGATCACGTCGCATTGACGGCTGCCGGCGTCACGCTGACCGGCGTGGCGATGGACGAGGTCGACGCGGGCGGCATGTCGGTGGCGATGCGTCCCGAAGACTTCGAGCGCGCCACAGCCGGCGACGCGAACGCCTTCGACGTGGAAGTGGAGCTGGTCGAATACGGTGGCCGCGATTCGCTGCTGCTCGCCAATGCGCCGTTCGGCAAGCTGTGGGCGCGCGTGGCCGGCGAATTCGCGGCGGGCGAGCGCGCCACCTTGCGGGTCGCGCCGTCGCGCGTGCTCGCTTACGCGGAGCGTGCCGCATGAGCACGCTGGTTTCCACGCTCGCCCGCCAGCCGCGCGATGCACGTGGCTGGCTCGTCACGCCGGCGCTCGGCTTCATCGCCGCGCTGTTCCTTTATCCGTTCGCGTACGGCCTCGTGCTCTCGTTCAAGCCGATGAACGGCGGCGGCATGCTGGCCAATTACGTGCAGTTTTTCACCGACCTTTCGCTGTGGCCGACCGTGTTCGTCACGCTGAAGCTCGCGGTGCCGGCGACGGCGATCAACGTCGGGCTTTCGGTGCCGGTGGCGTTCGCGCTGCGCCGCAATTCGCCCTGGCAGAAGTTCGCGACGACGCTGCTCGTGATCCCGGTGACGCTCGGCACGGTGCTGATCGCCGACGGCATGCTCAGCTACTTCGGCCCGAACGGCTGGTTTCCGCAGGCGCTGCACGCGGTGCATCTCTACACCAGCGAAGAAATCCGTCTCACGCACAACTACTGGGGCGTGCTGATCTCGCTGATCGTCTCGGGTTTTCCGTTCGCCTTTCTGCTCACGCTTTCGTACGTCACCGGCATCGACCCGACGCTCGCGCGCGCCGCGGCCACGCTCGGCGCGGGACCGTGGCAGCAGTTCCGGCTGATCTATCTGCCGCTGCTCGTGCCGGGCCTCACGATGGCCGCCTGCCTCTCGTTCGTGCAGGCCTATTCGGTGTTCCCGTCCGCGGTGCTGCTCGGCGCGCCGGCAGGCCCCACGCGCGTGATCTCGATTGCCGCCGCGGAAGCCGCGTTCGAGAGCTACGACTATTCGCTGGCCTCGACCATCGCGATCGTGATGGGCTTCGTGCAGCTCGTGGTCGTGGCGGCGATGCTGGCGGCGCGGCGTATGTTCTATGCGGGTCCGGTGAGCGGGGGTAAGGGCTGATGAGCGCACATCACCGCAACGCCGCCGGTCTCTCTGCCGGTGCGCCGCTCTCGGGCGATGTTCCGGCCGTGTCGTCTACCGTCGTAGCCTCGAAGCCGCCCGCACGCCTCGCTGACCGGCTGTGGAAATGCCTCGTCTGGGGCGGCGTGGCGTTCTTCCTCCTGAACGTGCTGCTGCTGATCGCCACCGTCGGCGTGAACTCCATCGCCACGCGCTGGTTCGGTACGCCGCTGCCGCAGGGCTTTACGCTGCACTGGTACGCGCAGGCATGGCGCGACTTCCAGCTTTCGAGCGTGCTGTGGGTGACGTTCGAAGTGGTGGGCGCCGTCGTGCTGCTGTCCATCGTGCTCGGCGTGCCCGCCGCCTACGCGCTCGCTCGCGCGCAGTTTCCGGGCAAGCGCCTCGCCATGCTCGTGTTCCTGCTGCCGCTGATGGTGCCGCCCGTCACGTACGGCATTCCGATGGCGACCGCGATGTATCGCTTCGGCCTTGCGGGCACGCTGCCCGGTGTGATCCTCGCGAACCTCGTGCCCGCGCTGCCGTTCGTGATCCTCGTGATGACGCCGTTCATCGAGCAGATCGATCCCAATCTCGAATCCGCCGCGCGCATTTTCGGCGCGAACACGCTGCGCTATTTCCGCTACGTGCTGCTGCCGCTGCTCGTGCCGGGCATGCTGGCGGCGGGGCTGCTCGTGCTGGTGCGCACGATCGGCATGTTCGAACTCACTTTTTTTACCGCCGGACCCGACACGCAGACGCTCGTTGTCGCGCTGTATTACGCGGTGTTCTCGACGGGCGTTCGCGCGCCGCAGTCGATCGACGCCATGGCGATGATCTATATGGCGATCACGCTCGCGTGGGTGCTGGTGGCGCTGCAGTTCGTGAGCCCGGCACAGCTCGTGTCGCGCGTGAAGGAGCAGCGCTGACCGGCGACGGCGGCTCACCCCACAGGAACGACCTGGCAGACCCTGGAGCAAGGCAACATGAGCAACAAGCGTAAAACCCCCGAAGAACTGCGCAGCCATCGCTGGTATGGCGTGAACGACCTGCGTTCGTTCGGCCATCGTTCGCGCACGGCGCAGATGGGCTACAGCCGCGAGGAATATGCGGGCAAGCCGGTGATCGCGATCCTCAATACGTGGAGCGAGATCAATCCGTGCCATACGCACTTCAAGCAGCGCGTGGAAGAGGTCAAGCGCGGCATCTGGCAGGCGGGCGGCTTTCCGGTCGAGCTGCCGGTGCAGACGCTCTCCGAGCCGTTCCAGAAACCCACGACCATGCTCTATCGCAACTTCCTCGCGATGGAAGTGGAGGAGACGCTGCGCTCGTATCCGGCCGACGGCGTCGTGCTGATGGGCGGTTGCGACAAGACCACGCCGGCGCTGCTGATGGGCGCGATCTCGACGGACCTGCCCGCGATCTTCCTGCCGGCGGGCCCGATGCTCAACGGCAACTGGAACGGCGTGACGCTCGGCTCCGGCTCGGACACCTGGAAGTACTGGGCCGACCTGCGCGCGGGCAAGATCACGGAGCAGGACTGGAAGGGCGTGGAAGGCGGCATCGCGCGTTCGCCGGGCCACTGCATGACGATGGGCACCGCCTCGACGATGACGAGCGCGGCCGAGGCGCTGGGTTTCACGCTGCCGGGTTTCGCGTCGATTCCCGCGGCGGACTCGCGCCACGCGCAGTACGCGGCGAAGACAGGCATGCGCATTGTCGATATGGTGTGGGAAGACCTCAAGCCCTCGGACATCCTCACGCGCAAGTCGGTCGACAACGCGGTGACGACGTGCCTCGCACTTTCGGGCTCGACCAACGCGATCGTGCACATGATCGCGCTGGCGCGCCGCGCCGGCGTGAATCTCACGCTCGCGCAATACGACGACATCGCGCGCCACACGCCCGTGCTCGCAAACGTGCGCCCCACCGGCAAGTACCTCATGGAGGACTTCTACTACGCCGGCGGCCTGATGGCGATGCTCAAGGAACTGGGCGACCTCATCGACGGTACGCAGATGACCGTGAACGGCAAGACGCTCGGCGAGAACATCGCCGAAGCGCAGATTTTCAACGACGAGGTGATCCGCCGCCGCAGCGCGCCGCTGATGCCGGACACGGGCCTCGCCGTGCTGCGCGGCAATCTCGCGCCGGACGGCGCCGTGATCAAGCCGGGCGCGGCCGAAGAGCATCTGCACGTGCATACGGGCCGGGCTGTCGTGTTCAAGGACTATAACGACATGGCCGCGCGCATCGACAGCGAAGACCTCGACATCGACGAGACCTGCGTGATCGTGCTGCAGCACGCCGGCCCGATTGGCGCGCCCGGCATGCCCGAGTGGGGCCAGTTGCCGATTCCGCAGAAGATCCTCAAGAAGGGCGTGCGCGACATGCTGCGCATTTCCGATGCGCGCATGAGCGGCACGAGCTATGGCGCGTGCGTGCTGCACGTCGCACCGGAATCGTTCATCGGCGGGCCGCTCGCGCTCGTGAAGGACGGCGACATGATCGAGCTGAACGTGCCCGGGCGCCGCCTGAACATACTGATTTCCGATGAGGAACTCGCGCGCCGCAAGGCCGCGTGGGTCGAGCCCGAGCCGCGCTTCACGCGCGGCTACGGCGCGATGCATCAGATGCACGTGATGCAGGCGGACAAGGGCTGCGATTTCGACTTCCTGCAGCGTGACGGCGCGGGCGGTGCTTGCGAGGGCAGCGGCGGCGAGCCCGAGATTCACTAGGCAGGTCTGAACACAATCACGTAGTAGGAGTTGTCAGGTTGACGGCGGCGCCGCGAGGCGGCCGCCGTTTTTTTGCCGGATCGGAAACGCCCGCGAAGCTCACACGTCTTCGCGCGCGAAGTTCAGCTCGACACCATTGCCGGCCGGATCGGAGAAAAATATCTGCCGCTGGCCGGTTAGCGGCACGTCGGCGCAGGTGAAAGGCACCTTGAACCGCTGCAGTTGGGCCATCGTCCCCTGCAGATCGGTGCAGGCGAAGGCGGCGTGATCGAACGTGTTTCTCGCCGTTGTGTCGCGTTCTTCTCCCGGCCCCGCTACGGAAAGATGGAGAACGTCCTTGGACCCCGCGTAGAGCCAGTAGCCGAAGCTGGAGAAAGGCGGGCGCTCGCCGAGCCGCAGGCCCACGACGTTCACGTAGAAGTCGCGCAGCGTGTCCAGCGTCGCGCGGTCGGCACGCAGGTTGTAATGACTGAAGGCGGTCAGGGTCATGGCAAGTGGAATCCCAGTCGGTTCCGGACTTCCATTCTATAGCGCCGAACGGGGTCGTTTCACGCCGGTTGCTTGCGATGTACGCCGGGACTTCGCAGTAAGATAGCGCCCACCGGTTCCCTGCACTGCGGAGAATGAACGATGTCGATCGCCCGAACGCCCACCCCGCCGTACTACGCCGTTATCTTCACGTCGCTGCGCACGGAGGGCGACAACGGTTACGCCAGCATGTCCGATGCCATGGTCGAACTCGCCGGCACACAGCCGGGCTTTCTCGGCGTGGAGTCGGCGCGCGAGGACCTGGGCATCACGGTTTCGTATTGGGAGAGTCTCGAATCGATTGCGGCGTGGAAGAAAAACGCCGAGCATCAGATCGCCCAGCGCCAGGGCCGCGAGCAGTGGTATGCGAGCTACCAGACCCGGATCTGCCGCGTCGAGCGCGATTACGGGTTCGAGCGCACAGAGTAGGGGAATGGCGGCGCAAACGCCGCCGCCGGACGTTCAGTCCCCGCGCTTGCCGCGCGCCTCGAACGGGGTGAAATCGATGCTGGCGAATCCGCCGCCCTGATAGCGCTGCGCCACGGCGTCGAGCGGATTCGGCTTCTTCAGGATCTCTTCCGCATAGTCTTCGGCATTCTGCTGCGGGCGATAGCCAAGCCGCTCGGCATCGTTGTCCGCGCCGCTCTGTACCCAATAGCTGCGCGTGTTGTTCGATACCCCCCACACCACCGCGAAGCCGATCTCCGGCACGTTGATGACGCGATCGATGAGCTGCAGCAGATCGTCGTGGCCCAGCCACGTGCTCAGATGGCGGAATTCGGTGGGCTTCTCGACGCAGCTACCGATGCGCACGCAGACCGTCTCGATGCCGTGCTTGTCCCAGTAGAGCCGTGCGAGCGATTCGCCCCAGGCCTTGGAGAGGCCGTAGAAGCCGTCGGGCCGGAACGCGCAATCGAGCGTGAGCTTCTCTTCCACCGGATACATGCCGATCGCGTGATTCGAGCTCGCGAACAGAATGCGCTTCACGCCGTGGCGGCGCGCCCCTTCGTAGACCTCGACGAGCCCGCGCAGGTTGTTTTCGATGATCTCGGGCAGCGGGCGCTCGACGCTCGTGCCGGCCATGTGGATCAGCACATCGACGCCGTCGAGCAGGCGATCGACCACCTCGCGCTCGCGCAGGTCGCCATGCATGACGTCTTCGCCGGCAACGATCGGTTCGAGCGGCTTCGAGCCGGCTGCGGAGCGCAGGTTCACGCCGCGCGCAAGGAGCGCGCGGCGCAGCACGGTGCCAAGCTGGCCGGCCGCGCCGGTCAATGCAACTTTCTTCACGGTGGAGTTACCTCGCAGAAAAACGGCAAAAGCCGGCGCCCCGAGGGGCACCGGCCGAAAACTCAGGCCTTCACGCTTTGTGTGCCGTCGACTCTGGCAAGCGCGGCGTCGGCTTTCTGCTGGTCGGAGACCAGCCGCCAGGCCACGATCGCGCCGACCACGTCGAACAGCATCAGGCAGACGAACAGCGGGTTGTAGCCGATGGTGCCGGCCACCGCCCCGACGATCAGCGAAAAGACCGTGGCGCCAAGATAACCGAACATGCCGGAAAGCCCCGTGGCCGTGCCCACCTCGTGCTGCCCGAAGACATCCGAAGCCAGCGTGAACAGGGCGCCCGAGATGGTCTGGTGAGCGAACGTACCGACGCAGAAGAGCGCGATCGCGGCATAGGGGCTCGCGGCGAGGCCGACGCAGGCCGGGCCGATCATCAGGCACGCGCCGGTCGTGATGACGAGCTTGCGCGAGGTGATGAGCGAGCAGCCGAACCAGCGCATGAAAAGCGGCGCCAGATAGCCGCCGACGAGGCAGCCGAGGTCGGCGGCAAGGAACGGCATCCACGCGAAGAGAGCGATCTCCTTCAGGTTCATGTGGCGCACGGTGACCATGTAGAGCGGAATCCACGCGCCGAACGTCTGCCACGCGGGTTCGGCGAGCATGCGCGGAATGCCGATGCCCCAGAAGCGGCGCTGCCTGAGCACTTCCTTCCACGAAGGCTTGCCGGCCGGCGAATGCTGGGCGGCCGTTTGGCCCGCGCGGATGTAGTCGGCTTCCTCGGCCGAGAGCATCGGATGCTCGGCGGGCGTGCGGAAGAACACGAGCCACAGGCCGACCCAGATCAGCGCCACGCCGCCGGTCAGCACGAAGGCGAACTGCCAGTCGTACTTGAGAATGCACCAGACGACGAGCGGCGGGGCGATCATGGCGCCCACCGAGGTGCCGGTGTTGAGCCAGCCCGTGGCGACCGAGCGTTCCTTCGCGGGGAACCACTGGCTGATCGCCTTCATGCCGGCGGGGAAGATCGCCGCTTCGCTCACGCCGAGCAGGCCGCGGAAGAACGCGAGCGAGGGCCAGCTGGTGGCGAGGCCGTGCAGCATGTTGGAGATGGCCCAGCCGAACGCGAAGATCGCGAAGCCGATCTTGACGCCCAGCGAATCGAGCACGAGGCCGGCGATGGGCTGCGCGAGTGCGTAGCAGGCCTGGAACGCCGTGACCACGTACGAATACTGCTGCGTGGTCATGTGCATCGTCTGCGTGAGCGTGGGCGCCGCTACCGAGAGCGAACTGCGCGCAAGGTAGTTGAAGATGGTGCCGATCATGATGAGGCCGATGATCCACCAACGGAGCCCCTTGATAGTCTTGCGTTGCACTGCGTGTCTCCTTCGTCTGGCGTCGCTTGTAAAACCTCGTCGGGTTGGGGGAGTCCTGCTGCCCGGCATGTAAGACATCATTCTATTTGCGGTAAAGTTGTAAAGCAAATCTGGCGTGGGTCGGGATTTGCCCTGGTGCCGGCTGAAAAATGAGGCGCCTCACTGCTGGGCGAGCCCTGCAAAACGGTAAAAGGATGACCGCAGAATGAGGCTTGGCAGAAATGTCGCCGCTTTAGCTTGCATGGCGCCCGGCCGTCGAAGAGTCGCTGGTTGACAATTTTCCAGTTGTATTACAACAATGCAGGCACACTGCTGGAAACCCGAGCGGGCCGGCGGCCCGCTCGGCCCGTATCCCACGACTCTGGACGAGACACGATGAATTCACCCGTCATCTCTGTGAGCGAATCCGCTCTCGAAAAACTGCGCCACGTCTCGAACGCGACGCTCACCACGCAGCTCTTCAAGCGCGGACTGCGCAATGTGTTCCTGGAGGGGGTGAAGCCGCTCGTCGCGCCGGCGCCCGGCGCGCCCAATCTCGTCGGCCCGGCCTTCACGATGCGCAACATCCCGGCGCGCGAGGATCTCGACCAGTTGAGCGCGTTCCAGAATCCGGAGCATCCGCAGCGCAAGGGCGTCGAAACAGTGCCGGCCGGCGCCGTGCTCGTGCAGGATTGCCGCGGCGAGCACGCGGCGGCGTCGGTCGGTTCGATCCTCGCGACGCGCCTGAAGGTGCGCGGCGTGGCGGGCATGGTCTCCGACGGCCCCGTGCGTGACAGCGCCACCATCGCCGCGCTCGGGCTGCCCGTCTTCTGCGCGGGCGCCTCGGCGCCGCTGAACCTCACGAAGCACCACACCGTCGACCTGAACGTGCCGATCGGCTGCGGCGGCGTGGCCGTGTACCCGGGCGACATCATCGTCGGCGATGCCGACGGCGTGGTGGTCGTGCCGCGCCATCTGGCCGAGGAAGTGGCCGAGGCCGCGTGGGAGCAGGAGGTGCTCGAACGCTTCATCACCTCGCGCATCGAAGCGGGCGCCGCGCTGCCGGGCACCTATCCGCCCAACGAGGCAACGCTGGCCGCCTTCGCCGAATGGCGCAAGACCCAGCAGGGCTGAACGCGGCGAGGAAGAGGCAATGACGATCGAACAGGAGCGCGTGCCGGTGCGGCCGCTGGAGATGCGCGATGCGCGCCGCTCGTCGGTGGGCGAATGCCCGGTCTGGTGCGCGCAGGACCATGCGCTGTACTGGGAAGACATTCCAGCCCAAACGCTCGTGCGCTACGAACTGGCTGCCGGGCGACGCACCGAATGGCATCTGCCGGAGCGCATCGGCTGTTTCGCCTTCGCGCACGACGGCAAGGTGCTGGCCGCGCTCGAAACCGGCATCTTCGCGCTGACGCTGCACGAGCCGCAGGCGGCGAGTGGGGGTGAGGGGGCGCAGCACGGCGCGCTCGACGTGCGCCGCCTCGCGACCGTCGCGCACGAGGCGCCGCGCATGCGCTTCAACGACGGCCGGTGCGACCGTCAAGGTCGCTTCTGGGCCGGAACGATGGTGCAGGACGCGGTGGGGCCGCAGCCGGCGGGCAAGCTCTATCGCTACACGGCGGAGGACGGCCTCTCCGTGCCGGTGGTAGAGGGTCTGTGCACCCAGAACGGGCTCGCCTGGGCGCCGGACGGCCGCACGATGTATCTTTCGGACTCCCATCCATCGAGCCGGCTGATCTGGGCCTTCGAATACGACACCGATGAGGGCGTGCCCACGAATCGCCGCGTGTTCGCCGACCTGCACGACTACGCGGGCCGCCCGGACGGCGCGGCGGTGGATGCCGACGGCTGCTACTGGATTTGTGCCAACGACGCCGGCCTGCTGCTGCGCTTCACGCCACAGGGCAAGGTCGATCGGCGCGTGGCGGTGCCGGTGTCGAAGCCTTCGATGTGCGCGTTCGGTGGTCCCGGGCTCGACCAGTTGTTCGTGACGACGATCTGTCCTCCCGAAGTGGGCGACGGGGACGGCCTTGTGTTCGTGCTCGAGACGGGCGTGCGCGGATTGCCCGAGCCTTCGTTCGCCGGGATGCTCTGAGTGCCGTATGACTTACAATTAACAACATTCCTGACAACTCAATAGCGTGCGTCCGAACATGGCTGAGCAGAAGGCGCCGAACATGCCGGCGCGGATTTACAGCGACATCCTGAACCGCATTATCGAAGGCGAATACAAGGAAGGGGAGCGCCTGCCGACCGAGCACATGCTCGCGGAGCGCTTCGCGACCTCGCGGCCGACGGTGCGCGAGGCGCTCGCGCAACTGCGGGCGGACGGCATCATCGCGACGCGCCACGGATCGGGAACCACGGTGATGCGGCGGCCGGACCCGGACGTGCGCCGCTTCGCGCCGCTCGAAAGTTTGTCGGACATCCGCCGCTGCTACGAGTACCGCATCGTGGTCGAAGCCGGCGCGGCGGCGCTGGCCGCGCAGAAGGCCGACGACACCGACCTCGAAGCCATTCAGCGCGAGTGGGACAACCTCCAGACGATCATCGAAACCTCGGGCATCGGCGCGAAGGACGATTTCGCGTTTCATCTCGCCGTGGCCCGCGCGTCGAAGAATCCGTTTTTCATCACCGCGCTCTCGGGCATCCAGGAGCAGATGGTGTTCAGCATGAACCTGTCGCGCAACCTCTCGCTCGTGAAGTCGATCGAACGCCAGCGCGTGGTTCAGCAGGAACATCTCGAAGTGCTCGAAGCGGTGCGTGCGCGCGATCCCGAACGCGCGTCGCACGCAATGCGCGCGCACCTTGAACGCGCCGTCAACCGCATGTTCGGTTCCTGACTCGCGGCACCCCTTCTTTTTCGGCTTTCCGGTTGTCCTTTCATGAGGAGCGGCGCCGATGCTGCGTTCGACGTTTCTGCAGGGCATGGCGCTGGCCGCGGCACTGGCCACGGGGTCGGTGCTTGCCGGGCCTGCGGGTACGCCGCCTCTCCATGCCGTCAAGGTGATCGCCTCCGCGCGCCTGCCGATCGATACGCCGCAGGGCCACGCCGAATTTCCGCTCTATGTGAGTGAGGACTGGACGATTCCTCAGCCGCGCGTGACACGCGTGGTGATCGTGCTGCACGGGCGTTTGCGCAACGCGGACGTCTATTTCCGATCGCTCGAAGCGGCACGCGCGGCCGCGCACGCCGATCCCGCGACGCTGCTGCTGATCGCGCCGCAATTCCTCGCGGGCGTCGATACCCGCGCGTTCGCTTCACCCGCCAACCTGCTGCGCTGGCACGGCGACGCCTGGATGGATGGCGGCCCGGCGGCAGGCGCCGTGCCGGTGAGTTCGTACGCGGTGCTCGACCGCATAGTCGAGCGGCTCGCCGACCGGCATCGCTTTCCCGCGTTGAAGTCGGTGGTGTTGGCGGGCCACTCCGGCGGTGCCCAGTTCGTGCAGCGTTACGCCGAGGCGTCCCACGCGGCGGATGCGCTCGCGGCCGCCGGCATCGACGTGCGTTTTCTGGTGGCCAATCCCTCGTCGTATGCGTACTTCGACGCACTGCGTCCCGACGCGAGCGGCTCACCGGCGCCATTCGATGCGTCGCGCTGCCCCGGTTTCGATCAGTGGAAATACGGCATGGATGGACGCCCGGCGTTCATGCAGGACCGCACACCGGCGCAGATCGAGACGGACTACGTGAAGCGGCGCATCGTCTATCTGATAGGCGGCGACGACACCGACCCGGCGCAGCCCGCACTCGACAAACGTTGCGAAGCCGAGGCGCAGGGGCCGCAGCGCATGGCGCGTGCGCAGGGTTTTTTCCGCTACCTGCAGGGGCGGCATCCGGAGGGGCTGAATCAGTCGATGGATATCGTGCCGGGCGTGGGCCACGACGGCAGACGCATGCTCACGTCGGCGTGCGCGCTGGCGACGATGTTCGATACGGGAAGTTGCGTCGACTGACGGTCCAGGGGGACGGCCGTCAGAGGGATGCTGAGGGGGAGGTGAGTAAGGCGCGACGGGCCGGTTTCGTGCGAAACCGGCCCGCCTCTGACGGCCGCCGATGACGACGGCTTCTGGCTTACGCCGTTTGCTTCGTGGCGCGAGTCGATGCCTTCGCGGCAACCTTGGTGGCAGCCTGGAAGTTGCTTTCGGCGAGTTCGACGGCTTGCTTCGCTGCCTTGTTCACCGACTCATACGCCGAGTTGGCGGCGTTGAACGCCGTCTTGATCGCGGCGACGGCGCTTTCCGAGCCGGCCGGTGCGTTCTTCGCTGCGCTTTCGACGAGCGACTGGACAGCGCGCTGCTGCTCCGCGAGGTGGGACTCGGCGGCGCGGGTGAATTCCGACTGGGCGGCCGACACGATGTCGTACACGCTGCGGCCATAAGCCAGCGCCTTTTCCGCGGCGGGTTGCGCGAGGTTGGCCTGCACGGCGAAGAAGCCTTGCGGGTCCTTCGCGGAGAACGCTGCCTGAGCCTGTTCCTGGCCTTGCGCGAAGACGTCGCGCGCGGTCTGGATGTTCAGTTCGGCGAGCTTGACGGCGCTGTCGAACGCCTTGTTCGTGAGGCCGAAAAGGGTCTCGAGGCTGGCTTTCTGGCTGGCGGCGAATTGTTCGGGAGTCGGCAGAGTCATGTCTTCGTTCCTGATGACGAACCGGCGGGGCGGTTCCGTTTGGAAAATGGGAAAACGTTCGAATCGATCGCCGTCCCGCCGGTTTGGTGCGTTGCAGCAATCTGGACTCCATGATAGCGCACCAGAATGGTGTGTCAAGAAATATTTGTGCGATGCAGCATCACGCCAGATAATTGATTCGTATGGAAAATGCGTGGTGCATGAGATGCTGACGGCAGCACCCTGGGGACGGTGTGGTCACTTCGTTCCGGCCGTCAGCCTGGTTTCCGGAAGGGCTTTTCGCCAGCCGGCTTCTTGTGCCTGCGGGAACTCAGACCAGCGAAATCCGCAGCGTCTTGCCGCATGCCGCAGCGTACCTGCGGAGCGTATCGAGGGAGGGCGAGTGTTGGCCGGACGCCAGCGCGCGCTCGAGGCGTGTCACGGCGGGTGCCTTGGTGCCCATGCGCTCGGCCACCTGTGCCTGGCTAAGGCCGGCTTCATGGCGGGCGGCCAGCATCTGGTCGAGCAGGGCAAACTCTTCGCGATTCAATCGGTCGTACTCGGCCCGCGCTTCGGGATCGGCGAGGACCCGTTCGCGCATTGCTTTAAACGTCCCCACTTTTAACCTCCTGCAGTCGTTTGCGGGCAATTTCCAGTTCTTTGCGCGGTGTTTGTTGCGTCTTTTTCACGAAGCCATGAAGCATCACGATGCGTCGATCAACAACGGCGCAGTAGAACACTCTGGCGATACCTTCGGGGCTCTTGAGCCGTAGTTCGAACAAGCCTTCTCCCATCGCTTTGGTGTGGGGTTCGCCGAGATTCGGCCCGTACTTTTCCATGCGCTCGGCAAGGGCAACGAAGCGGACTGCAAGCATTTTGGGTAGGGCGTAGAGACTGCGCTCAACCCGTTCGCTGTAGAAGTCGATCAGGTATCTCATGCCGATTATAGTAACAAATATGTTATTTCGCCAGCATGGGCCGGAGGAACCCGATTTGAGTGGCGTCAAGCCTGTGAGCGACTTTCGAGGACTGCGGGCTCTCGTCGTCCGAGGCCCCAAGGCCCGCCACCGCTTTCTGCAGCAGAAACCGCCTGGGCGCATAATGCGGCTCGTTGGCGCGCGGCATGAAGGCATGGAATAAACCGCCCGCGCCGAGCGTTACCCTCACTGAACCGCCCAGGCTAGCCACGTGAAAACCTCCCTTTCCGCTGAGTCCGGCTTCAACGACGTCCCTGCCGCCGCGCAGAAATACACGCGCGTTGCTGTGCTGCTGCACTGGCTGATCGCGCTCCTGATCCTCACCAACGTCGTGCTCGGCCTGACCGCGGCGCTGTTGCCCGACGGCACGCTTTCCGATACGAACATCCGCCTCGTGATCGACACGCACAAATCGATCGGCATCACCGTGCTCGGTCTCGCGATCCTGCGCGTGCTGTGGAGGCTCACGCATCGTCCCCCGCCGTTGCCCGCCGAATTTCCAGGCTGGGAGCGTGCGGCGGCGCATGCCGCCCATATCGCGCTCTACGTGCTGATCTTCGCAATGCCGCTCACGGGTTGGCTGCACGACTCCGCGTGGGTCGCCGCGGCCTCGCATCCCATGTATCTCTATGGTCTCGTGCCCTGGCCGCGCATCGGCTTCATCATGAGCCTGGACCCGGCCACGAAGGATCAGTTGCACACGCAGTTCGGCGCGCTGCATACCGCCTGCAGCTATGCGCTCTACGGCGTGCTCGCGTTGCACATTGCGGGCGCGCTCAAGCATCAATGGATCGATTGTCATTCAGTGCTGCGCCGGATGATGCCGTAAGCCACGCAAGGGAAAGTCTTGAACAACACGCTTGAACAGGCGCTCGCGCGCACTTCGCCACGCCTTGCGCCGCCGCCCACGCCGCTCGCGAGCATCATGATCCACCTGGGCGTCATGGTGCTATGGTTCGTGCTGTTTGCGCGCGCGTTCTTTCTGCAGGGCGTCGTTGCGTGGTCAACGGGTATTGCCTATGTCGTGTACGACACGCTGCTGCTGCTGTTCGTGGCATGGAAGGCGGCCGTGCTGCTCAGGCCGCCGAGCGATATTGCCGTGGCCGATGCGGCGGCAACTGAAATGGCAACCGCGGCCGATGGCGGAGCGCCGCCCACGCTCGGCGTGATCGTGGCGGCGCACAACGAGGCGGCGGTGCTGCCGATCACGCTCGACGCCTTGTTTGCGCAGACGCTGCCGCCGCAGCAGATCGTGATCGCCGACGACGGATCGACCGACGGCACGGCGGCGCTGCTGACCGAACGCTACGGCCTGGCCGACCCGGGCGAAGGCCGCCTGAGCCCACCTTCCGCACAGTATCCGAACCTGCGGTGGCTGAAGCTGCCGCACGGCGGCAAGGCGCGCGCGCTGAACGCGGCGCTCCTCGCGGTGGATACGGACACGCTGATGACCGTGGACGCCGACACGCTCCTCGAACCCGATGCCTGCGCGGCGATGGCCCGCGCGTTCGGCCGCGAGCGTGAGCTCGTGGCGGCGGCGGGGCTGCTCACGCCGGTGTGCAACACGTCGCTCTCCGGCCGTTTTTTCCAGTGGTTCCAGACCTACGAATACATCCGCAATTTCATCTCGCGCTTTGCATGGATGCGCGCGGACAGCCTGCTGCTGGTCTCGGGCGCGTTCGCCTGTTTCCGGCGCGACGCCGTGACGGCGGTGGGCGGCTTCGATCCGTACTGTCTCGTCGAGGACTACGAGCTGATCCATCGTCTGCGCCGCCATTCGGCGCACGAGGGCCTGGGCTGGGACGTGCGCGTGATCGGCGCGGCGCGCGCGCGCACCGATGCGCCGGGCACGCTCGCGAGTTTTCTGCGTCAGCGCCGCCGCTGGTTCGCGGGTTTCCTGCAGACGCAGTACTGGTATCGCGACATGACCGGCAACCGCCGCTACGGAAAGCTCGGTCTGCTGATGCTGCCGGTCAAGGCGTTCGATACGGTTCAGCCCATCTACGGGCTCACCGCGTTTGCGCTGCTGCTCGGCTTTCTCTTCGACGGCCGTTTCACGATCGTGCTGCCGGTGCTGGGCGTGATCGTCGGCAAGATCGCGATCGACCTCGCATTTCACCTGTACTCGGTTCACCTGTACCGGAAGTGGAGCGGCGACCGCACGAGTTCGAGCTTCGGCATGGCCTTTCTCGCCGCGATCTTCGAGCCGTTCTCGTTCCAGTTGATGCGACACATCGGGGCGGCGCTCGGCTGGCTGCATTTCCTGTTGGGCCGTCGCAAGTGGGGCGTGCAGGAACGCACGGGCCTCACTTCGCCGGGCAACGGCGAGCGGCCGGCGCCGTTGCGCTGAGGGTGCCGGGTTTCCGGGCGCGAGGGAACGCGGTCCTGCATTCGTCTGAGTTGAGCGGCATCCGGCTTGCTCTCTGAAAGGTGCTGCCGTCACGCAACGGAGCGTGGCGGCTTCAGCCGATCCCGGAGAGTCCACATGCAACGCTCGAGCCTCATTGCCCTCGTCTTGCCGCTTGCGCTGGCGGGCTGCCTTTCGTTCAGCAGCAGCGACCCGAATCCGCCGCCGCGCGAGACCGTGGTCGTGCCCCAGCCAACGGCGGTGCCTGCGCCGCCTCCTCCGGGTACGACCTGCGCTGCACCGTGTTGATCGCTGTATCGTTGCTTTCGCCGGCACGCGCCGCCATGCATATTCATGTTGCCAGCGGCGGCTAACGGCCCGGTCGCCGGCGTCAGGGACTGGCCTCGTCGGGCGCGCGTGCCGCGGCCGCGCGCGTCTCGCGCATCAAATGCCCCGCGAATGGCGTGTCCGCCACGCTCGCAAGTCCCGCCGAGCGCAGGGCGCGCGCCGTCCATGTATTGCAGGTGTGCAGGGCGTCGTAAGTCCCTCTCGCCGCGAAATACAGGCTGCCGGGATAGGGGCCGTCCGCGAGGCGTTGCGGCTCGTCTGCGCCATTCGTCTCGATCTAATCGCGCAGGAAACGCTGGAGGCCTTCGAGGCCCGCGTCTCCCACCGGCGCTTCGACCACGTTTTTCTCGCCGAACGCGTCCTCGGGCGTGGCCCGCAGCACCGTCATCAGGATCGCCGCACGGCTCGGCAGAAGTGCGCCGAGCATCGTGAGCGGATCGTGCCTGCGCCCGACCACGTACTGCCGTTCCCCGAAGCCGAAGCACAGCACGGTCGCCCCGTCGAAGCCGTGCGCGAGGTCGAGTGCCCAGGCGCCGGCGTCGCGCGTGCGCAGGCATACGTCGGTATGCCAATCGCGCCGGACGACGGCAACGAACGTGTGCGCGACACCGGCCTGGCCGGGATCGACGGCGGCGGGCATCGGCGTATCGACAGACGCGCACGCGCTCAGGACAGCCGCGCACGCGCTCAGGAATGCGCCCAGAACGGCTACGCACGCGCTCCGTACAAACAGCGCGAGCCAGCCCGCGCGACGTTCATCCATAGAAAAAGACTGCTCTCGCGAGACGCTACCGCGCGTCGCACGCGCCATACCCGGCGGCCGCGCGCACCACATTGGGGCGGGTGCGCCACGCATGCGCCGAAGCGGGCGCGTTCGACTTATCATCGTCATCGACGGTGCACCATTCCTGCGCAGAATTTGCGATCGCACATGGCATATCACTTGCTTTTCTGGCAGGACCGCAGCGCGCATGGCATGACGTCGCAATCCAGCGGCGGCATGCGCAAACGCGGCTGCATTCACGCGCGAGAACAAGCCGATGCAAGTCTATGACGAGATGCGCGAAGCGGGCGCGGCGCGCCCGCACTACGAGCGGTTCCAGCGCTGGCTGGAGCGCCAGACCGCCGAAACGATGACACGCAAGCGCGCGGAGGCGGACCTGCTGTTCAGGCGGGTCGGCATCACGTTCGCGGTCAACGGCGACCTGTCCGGTACCGAGCGGCTCATCCCGTTCGACCTCATACCGCGGGTCATACCGGCCGACGAATGGGCGCTGCTGGAAACGGGCCTGCGCCAGCGCGTGCGGGCGCTCAACCTGTTCCTCCACGACGTCTATCACGAACGCAATATCGTGCGTGCCGGCGTGATTCCGGCGGAGCAGGTCTATACGAACGCGCAGTATCGGCCCGAGATGCAGGGCATCGATCTTCCGCTCGGCATCTATGCGCATATCGCGGGCATCGACATCGTGCGCGACGGCCGCGATGGTGCGTTCTACGTGCTCGAAGACAATCTGCGCGTGCCGTCCGGCGTCTCGTACATGCTCGAGAACCGCAAGATGATGATGCGGCTTTTTCCCGAACTGTTCGTTCAGCACAAGATCGCGCCCGTTGCGCACTATCCGGACCTGCTGCTCGACACGCTGCGCACTTCGGCGCCCACCGGCGTGGACGATCCCGTCGTCGTGCTGCTCACGCCCGGCATGTACAACTCGGCGTACTTCGAACACACGTTCCTCGCGCAGCAGATGGGTGTCGAGCTCGTGGAGGGCAAAGATCTCTTCGTAGAGGATAACTATGTATTCATGCGCACGACCCAGGGGCCGCGGCGCGTGGATGTGATCTACCGGCGCGTGGACGACGATTTTCTCGATCCGCTCGCATTTCGCGGCGATTCGGCGCTGGGCGTGCCCGGTTTGCTGACGGCGTATCGCGCGGGCCGCGTCGTGCTGGCGAATGCGATGGGCACGGGCGTGGCCGACGACAAGTCGATCTACCCCTACGTCCCCGACATGATCGCCTTCTATCTGGGCGAAAAGCCCATCCTCAACAACGTGCCGACGTGGCAGTGCCGCCGCCCGGACGACCTCGCCTGGACGCTCGATCATCTGCCGGAACTCGTCGTGAAGGAGGTGCATGGCGCCGGGGGCTACGGCATGCTGGTGGGGCCGGCCTCGACGCGCGCGGAAATCGAGGCGTTTCGCGAGCGGCTGCTCGCGCGCCCGGGCAACTACATCGCGCAGCCCACGTTGTCGCTCTCGGCGTGCCCGACCTTCGTCGAGGCGGGCATCGCACCGCGCCATATCGATCTGCGTCCGTTCGTGCTCTCGGGCAAGACGATCCAGATGGCGGCCGGGGGACTCACGCGCGTCGCGCTCAAGGAGGGTTCGCTCGTCGTCAATTCCTCGCAGGGCGGCGGCACCAAAGATACCTGGGTGCTTGAGTAACGTCGCGAACCACTTCGCGAATGACGTTGCGAACGAGTTCGCACGCGTAACCCCGACCCGTATAAGGACCGACCATGCTGAGCCGTACCGCCGATCACCTGTTCTGGATGGCCCGCTACATGGAGCGGGCCGAGAACACCGCGCGCATGCTGGACATCAATCTCAAGGCGCTGCTGCTGCCTCGCAGCGCGGACAGCGAGGCGCGCACGCACCGCGCGATGCTGCGCATCTCCGAACTGGAGCCCGCGTTCGACGCGCGCCACGAAGAGGTGACGAGCTCGAACGTGCTGCAATTTCTCGTCGCCGATCCGACGAATCCTTCGAGCATCTATTCCTGCCTGCTGGCGGCGCGCGAGAACGCGCGCGCCGTGCGCGGCACGCTCACGACCGAATGGTGGGAGACGATCAACGAATCCTGGCTGCAGTTCGCCGAACGCCTGCGCGGCGACGAGCTCTCGGTCCACCCCGAGACGCTGTTCGAATGGGTCAAGTTCCGCTCGCATCTGTCGCGTGGCGTGACGCTCGGCACGGCGCTGCAGGACGATGCGCTGTTCTTTACGCAACTGGGCACCTTTCTCGAACGCGCTGACAACACGGCGCGCATTCTCGACGTGCGCTTCGTGGAGGTGCAGGAGGCCGACTCGCGCTCGGCGGCGCGACAGCTCGAAGACTTCTATTACTGGACGTCGATCCTGAGTTCCGTGTCGGCCCTCGAAATCTATCGCAAGGTCTATCGCGACGTGGTGACGCCCGCGCGCGTGGTCGAGCTGCTGATCCTCAACCAGCAGATGCCGCGTTCGCTGCTGGCGTCCATGGAGGGCGTCTGCACGAATCTGACCATGCTGCGCACCGGCGCCTCGCGCGAAGTCGAACGCACGGCAGGCAAGTTGCGCGCCGAACTGCTCTATGCCGATCTGCGGCAGATTTTTTCGGTAGGCGTGCATACGTTTCTCACGCAGTTCCTCGCGCGTGTGTACGAACTGGGCAACCAGGTCGCGCGCACCTATCTGATGATGCCGGTAGAGTAGGCACGCGCCTGCACGGCACCGGTCGTTTCCGTCATTGTGGAACCAGAGGATTTTCGTCATGCAGCTCGCCATTCGCCACGACACCGTTTACCGCTACGAAGCGCCGGTGCACTATTCGATCCAGCAACTGCGGCTTTCGCCGCTCACCACGCCCGCACAGATCGTCACGCAATGGCTCGTGGACGCGCCCGGCAAGCTCGAAGCGGGGCGCGATGCGTACGGCAACGCGCTGATGACGCTCGTGCTGACGCGTCCGCACCGGGAAATCCGCCTGCGCGTGCGCGGGCAGGTCGAAACGGTGCCGCTGACGGAGGGCCGTCTGCCGGAAGGCGAGGGACCCATTCCGATGCAGCACTTTACGTCGCCCACGCGGCTCACCGAGGCCGACGCGGCGCTGACCGACTTCGCTCAGAGCCTGCCGGCTCTCGGCGACGCGGGCGCATTGCTCGACGCGGCGGCGCGGGTGGCCGAGCGCGTGCGCTACGAAGCGGGCGTGACGGACGTGACGCACTCGGCTGCCGACGCGTTTGCGCTCGGCCGCGGCGTGTGTCAGGATCACGCGCACGTGATGCTGGCGCTGTGTCGCGCGCGGGGGGTGCCGGCGCGTTACGTCAGCGGCTACGTCGATCCCGGCGACGTGCCCGAAATGGCGAGCCACGCGTGGGTGGACGTTTGGCTCGACAACGGCTGGGTGACGGTAGACGTCACGCACGCGTGTTTCGCAAGCGAAAAATACTGCCGGATCGCGGTGGGGCGCGATTACGAGGCGGCGGCGCCGGTGCGCGGACGGCGCGTGGGCGGGGTGGGCGAAACGATGGACGTGAGCGTGCAGGTGAACGTCGAGGCGTCACAGCAATAGAATAGTTTTCTCGATATAACAACGGAAACCGCTGCGAGGGCAAGCGGGGGCAGGGCGGAGGCCTGGTATGACGTATTGCGTGGCGATGGCGGTGGAAGAGGGGCTCGTGTTCTTGTCGGACACGCGCACGAATGCGGGTGTCGACCACATCAGCACATCGCGCAAGATGACCGTGTTCGAGGACCCGGGCGAGCGCGTGCTGGTGCTGCTCGTGGCCGGCAATCTCGCGATTACGCAGGCTACGCTGCAAGTGCTCACCGAGCCGCACGACGGCACGCGTCCTACGCTGTGGAATGCGCCCACGATGGTCGAGGCCGCGCGCGTGGTCGGCGAGGCGGTGCGCGAGGTGCACCGGCGCGACGCCGAGGCGCTCAGGAGCTTCAATGTCGACTTCAATTGCAGCTTCATCCTTGGCGGGCAGTTGCGCGGACAGCCGATGCGGATGTTCCAGATCTACGCGGCGGGCAATTTCATCGAAACGTCGAGCGTCAATCCCTACTTTCAGATCGGCGAATCGAAATACGGCAAGCCGATCATCGACCGCGTGCTGACCCCGGACACACCGCTCGGCGAGGCCGCGAAATGCGCACTGATTTCAATGGATTCCACGCTGCGCTCGAATCTCTCGGTCGGTCTGCCGCTCGACCTGCTGGTCTACGAGCGCGACTCGCTGCGCGTCACGCGCTACGCGTTGCTCGACCAGGACAACGAGTACTTCCAGATGATCCATTCGACCTGGGGGGCGCGCTTGCGGCAGGTCTTCGGCGAGATTCCCGATCCGCTCTGGGCCGAAACGGCGAGTGTGCCGCGCGGCGAGCGCGCGAGCCTGCCGGCGGTGCCGCGGCCGCTGCCGGATGGGCAGGCGCCGCAGGCGCGTCCGGCGCAGACGCTCGCGCAAGCGCAGCCGCAGCGGGGCGCGCCGGGCCAGGACTGACGCGATGGCCAGCAAGCTGCCGCGGAAAGTTCACCGAAGCGGCCGGCATGCAGCCTGCCCCGGCAAGAACGGAAACGGTATGCTCACTCTCCTGAACGATGGCGCGCAGCGGCGCGCGTGATCAGGAGAGACAGCCCGATGAAGCAAAACGACTCGCATCCCGGCAACGACAACGAGGAGCGTCCTCTGGACGCGCAATCCGCACCCGCCGGTCCCGACGATCCGGCGCGCCGCCGGGTACTCACGGGTCTTGCGGCGGTTGGTGTAGGGATTGCGCTCGGCGGCTGCCAGACGGCCGAAGACAGTGCGTCGGCCGCGCCGCGCAGTGCGGCCGACCTGCGTATCGACGCGGCGCTGCGCGACCAGGTGCGCCACATCGTGGTGATCTACGCGGAGAATCGCAGCTTCGTCAATCTCTACGGCAACTTCCCGGGCGTGCAGCATCCGCTCGCGAACGTGAGCGCCGAGCGCTACACGCAGCTCGACCGCGACGGCCAGACGCCGCTCGCGCAGTTGCCGAAGATCTGGGGCGGGCTCGTGCCGCAGGCGCAGGAGCTGGACGGCAAGCGCTACATGATCGCGGAGCACGCCATCACCGGCTTGTCGAACGCGCCGTTTCGCATCGTAGACGCGCAGGGGCAGCCGTTGCCGAACGGAATCATCACGCGCGATCTCGTGCATCGCTTCTATCAGAACCAGATGCAGATCAACGCGGGCCGCAACAACCAGTTCGCGGCATGGGGAGATTCGGGCGGCCTCGTGATGGGCTATTACGAGAACTCCGCGCAGACGCTGCGGCTCTGGCGCCTCGCGCAGCAATACACGCTGTGCGACAACTTCTTCATGGCGGCCTTTGGCGGATCGTGGCTGAACCATGTCTTTCTGATCTCGGGCCAGGCGCCTTACTATCCTGACATTCAGAATAGCCCGGCGAAGCACCTCGTCTCCGTGGTCGAGGGGGACGATCCGCGCGGCACGCGCCTGAAGCCGGCGCCGGACTGCCCCGCATCGGCGCTCGCCGGGCCGCCGAAGTTCGTCCGCGACGGCCTTTTCACGCCCGACGGCTACGCCGTGAACACGATGGCGCCGCCGTATCAGCCGAGCAGCGCGCGGCCCGCCGGGGACGGCAATCCGGCTCTCGCCGACCCGTCCGACCCGCGCGTGCTGACGCCGCAGACATACGCCACGATCGGCGACCGGCTTTCGGCGAAGGGCATCGACTGGGCCTGGTACAGCGGTGCCTGGCAGTACGCGCTCGACCATCGCGACACCGGCGCGGTGCCCGATTTCCAGTATCACCACCAGCCGTTCAACTACTTTGCCAACTTCGCCCCGGGCACGGCGGCGCGCGCGCGGCACCTGCGCGATGCGGGCGTGGGCGACGATCCGTCGACCAACCGCCTGCTCGCGGACATCGACGCCGGACGGCTGCCGGCCGTCACGTTCTACAAGCCGCAGGGCAACCTCAACATGCATGCGGGGTACGCCGATGTCGAATCGGGCGACCGGCACGTCACGACGGTGATCGAGCACCTGCAGCGCAGCCCGCTGTGGGCGAACACCGTGATCGTGATGACGCACGACGAGAACGGCGGCTGGTGGGATCCGGTCGCGCCGCCCATCGGCGACCGCTGGGGCCCGGGGTCGCGCGTGCCCGCGCTCGTGATTGCGCCGTTCGCCAGGCAAGGCTATGTGGATCACGCGATGTACGACACCACCTCGATCCTGCGCTTCATCACGCGCGTTCACGGCTTGACGCCGCTCGAGGCCGTGGCGGCGCGCGATCACGCGTTTGTCTCGCGCGGGCAGACGCCGCCGGGCGATCTTACGGGGGCGCTCGCGCTGGCTTGAGCGCGATGAACTTTCCGGCGGAAGTTATCCCCAGGGTTTTGCACCGATTCTGTGGAAAACTCGTCGTGCGTTCGCGAACGCACGTCAACCCCAAGCGGACGGCGCGATTCCGCTTGTCCCGCTTGTCCCGTTTGTTGCGCGCTCACGCGATTCCGCCCGATAATCGCTGCTGATACGGCGCCTGACGCGGCAGCGCGCGTTGCCGGTCCACCCCACGCCATTCTCTGTCGCGCCGTGCTCAACTACTCGCGCTTTGCCGGTCTTCTGCGTATCCCCGGATTCCTGCCGCTCGCCGGCGCCACGCTCATGCTCGGCGTGGCCATGTCTTTCACCGCCCCCTATCTGTCGCTCTTCGGCGTCGAACGTGCCGGCATGTCGCCGCTCAGGCTCGGTATTTTCATGACGGCCATCGCCACGAGCGGCGTGATCGCCAGCACGGCCGCGGGCCGCTACAGCGACGCGACCGGCAAGCACCGGCTGCTGCTGCTGGTTTCGCTGTGCGCGGCGACGCTGGGTTATCTGAGCCTGTGCATCGTGCGCGACTACCGGATGCTGCTCGCCGTCGGCATTGCGTTCATCGGCGCGGGCGGCTGCGCGCTGTCGCTCGTGTTCTCGTTCAGCCGTGCCGCGCTGCCCGCCGCCGACGACGCCGAGCGGACGTTTGCCAGCGCGACCTTGCGCACGATCCTTTCGGCGGCCTGGGTGTTCGGGCCGGCGGTCGGCGCGCTCGTGCTTGCGGCCGCCGGGTTCTATGGTCTCTTTCTGTTTGCGGCCGCGAGTTTTGCGGCCTGCGCAACGATCGTCTGGCGCATGCGCGAGCCGCGCGTGGACGAGCACGCCACGCAGCATTTGATGCCGCGCCCCACGGCGCCGCCGGCCGGGCAGGGCGAACAGGAAGAACGGGACGACTTGCCCTACGAGGGCCAGCCGCTCACGCAGGCCGAAGTCGAGCCGGGGCATAGTCTCGGGCGCGCCGGCGCGCGCATGGCGGCGAGGCGTCAGGTGTCGACGCCCGAGGTGTCCTCAAAGGACATCATGCGCGCCGTCGTGGCGCTGACGCTGATCGGCCTCGCGGCCAATGCCACGATGATCGTGCTGCCGCTCTATATCGTTCACGGGCTGCAGGGGACACGGATCGACGTGTCGATCATGCTGGGTCTCGGCGCGCTCATGGAGATCCCCATGATGCTCGCGCTCGGCGCGCGCGCCTCGGTGCTCAACAAGCCACGCTGGCTCGCGGCGTGCGCGGTCGTGCATGCGGTCTACTTCGTCGCGATGGCGTCGGCGCCCGGCGTGCACGCGCTGATTCCCATGCAGATGCTCAATGCCTTCGTGGTGGCCGTCACGTCGTGTCTCGGCATGACTTACGTGCAGGATCTCATGCCGGATTCACCGGGCCGTGCCACCGCGCTCTTCTTCAACGCGGCGCGGCTTGGCTCGATCCTCTCCGGCGTGCTTTCGGGGCTGCTCGTGCAGGCGCTGGGCTATCGCGGTACGTTCCTGTTCTGCGGCTTGCTGGCGCTCTGCGCGCTCGTGCTCTTCGCGGTGCCCGGCGAGCAGTATCCGCATATCGCGCGCGCGGTGCTGCGATTCGTGAGAGGGCGGGGCGCGAAACGGTGAGCCAATGCTGCGTCTCCGGCGATCCGGTCCCGCCGCGGCAATCGACGAGGCCGACCAACCGAACGCGCCGTGCTTCGGCCGGCGCGGCTTCAGTGCATGTAGGTGACGCGGCGCGGCCGCTCGGAGAGGCGCAGGCCCGCGTCGAGCAGGGCGATCGCGAACCAGCGGGCCGACTTGAGCATGCCGGAGACGCTCGGCATGGGCAGCCAGTCGTTGAGCAACTGAACCGCCGCTTCGCTGCGCGTCGATTGCAGCAGCGCGAGGGTGCGCAGCAGCGAGGCCTCATCGGTGGCGAGTTCGGAGGCGCACCGGCAGCGTGTATCGAGCGGACGGCAGGAAGCGCGGCATAGCGTGCCCATCAGCAGGTCGAAATGGCCCACTCCGTCTGCGCCGAGCCCCGCTTCGACGAGGACTCCGCGCCAGCTCTCTTCCTTGCCGTAGGCGTCGCAGTGCGGGCGCAGCCAGGTGCGAACCGCGCGCAGGACGGTTTGCTCCGCGCTGTCCGGATGCTGGGCGAACGAGTCCTCCAGCAGCGTGTCGTTGCGGTGAAAACGGGCGATGGGGTGCATGGAAGCTCCAGCAAACGCCGGGCTCGCCGGCACGGGCTCCATGATGAGGCATTCTCGCTGTAAATGCAAATGATTCTCATTTATGTATGGGCGGCCCAGATCGCAGGAAAGGTCCTTGACCTGCCGTGCTGCAACCGGGATGGGATCCCGCGTTCCGTAGAAAGGACTCTTCCGCATACGATGCTTAATGGCGGCAGCGGAAGGGGCTAGAGTGGCGAACAATGCGTTGCGAAGTCCCTGGCGCATAGTGAGAGCTTGGCCCCGATCCTTTCCGGTCGGGGCTTTTTTTCGTGCTCGCACGCACCGGCTCGCGCGGGGGCTTCGTCGCGTGAGTAATTGAAACGAAATAATCAAGTAAGGTATTATTCGGGCCGCGACAAATGGACGCCCGCGTCGCGGAACCGCTCGCAGGGTGCCTGTCCCCCCTGAGTTCTGGTCAAAAAAACGATGGAAGCACGCAGATGTTACTTTTTGTGACGATAGAAAATCTTTTTAAAACAGAGACTTATATCAAATTCTGAATCGGCTTGTATTGTTGCGCTGCAAAATCTGCGATGATTGATTACCCTCGTTAACCCTTGAGCGTGTGTCGTTCTTTGCCGAGGCGCTAACAAAAACATTACAGTCGGTCCGGTCCGAATTTCTACCCGCGGCAATCTTTCAATGTGCTTTCGCGCCTTGTGGCGCGTACGTGGCGCTGTGCGCCGGGCGTTTTTAAGGTCTCTTGTGAAATGCAATCCGTCCCGTTCCTGAGTCTGGCGATCTGGATTCCCATCCTGTTCGGCGTGGTCGTCCTGCGTGTGGGTTCCGGTCATCCGCAGCGCGCGCGCTGGGTCGCGCTCGTCGGCGCCGTCGTCGGCCTGTTGCTGACCCTGCCGTTGATCGCTGGCTTCGACAATACCGTCACCGGCATGCAGTTCGTGGTGTTCCGCAACTGGCTGCCCGAGTTCGGCGTGGCGTGGCGCCTCGGGATCGACGGCATTTCGTTGTGGATGGTCGTATTGACCGCATTCACGACGCTCGTGATCGTGATCGCCTCCTGGCAGTCGATCAGCATGCGCGTCGCCCAGTTCTTCGGCGCATTCCTGATCCTTTCGGGGCTGATGGTCGGCACCTTCGCGGCGACGGACGGCATGCTGTTCTTCGTCTTCTTCGAAGCCCAGTTGATCCCGCTGTACCTCCTGATCGGCGTGTGGGGCAACGCGCACCGCATCCACGCGGCCGTGAAATTCTTCTTCTTCTCGTTCGGCGGCTCGCTGCTGATGCTGGTGTCGATGCTGTATCTCTACAGCGAGGCGCACACCTTCGACATGGCCGCATGGCACAACCTGCAGCTCGGCCTCGTCCCGCAGCTCCTCGTCTTCATCGGCTTCTTCGCCGCGTTCGGCGTGAAGGTGCCGATGTGGCCGCTGCATACCTGGCTGCCCGACGTGAACCTCGAAGCGCCGACGGGCGCGGCCGTGATGCTCGCGATGCTCAAGCTGGGCGCCTACGGCTTCCTGCGTTTCACGCTGCCTGTCACTCCCGACGCCGCGCACTTCCTGGCGCCGGTCATCATTGCGCTCTCGCTCGTGGCCGTGGTGTGGGGCAGCCTGCTCGCGCTCGCGCAGACCGACATGGCCAAGATGCTCGCGTACTCGACGGTCTCCCACATGGGTCTCGTCACGCTGGGTCTGTTCCTCTTCAACCAGCTCAGCACCGAAGGCGCGATCGTGCAGATGATCTCGTACGGTTTCGTCGCGGGCGGCATGCTGCTCGCGGCCGGCATGCTGTTCGACCGCACGAAGACGCGCTCCATCGAGGCCTACGGCGGCGTGGTCAACACGATGCCGCGTTACGCCGCCTTCTTCATGCTGTTCGCCATGGCCAACGTGGGCCTGCCCGGCACCTCGGGCTTCGTGGGCGAGTTCATGGTCATCATGGGCGCGATCCGCGTGAACTTCTGGATCGGCGCGCTGACCGCGACGACCGTCATTCTGAGCGCTGCGTACACCCTGTGGATGTACAAGCGCGTGATCTTCGGCGCTGTTGCGAACAGGACCGTGGCAAAGCTGGCCGACATCGGCGGCCGCGAATTGCTGATCTTCGTTTCGCTCTCGGCGCTGGTGCTGGGTGTGGGCCTCTATCCGAAGCCCATGACGGATGCGATCGAGCTGTCGGCGGCGAATCTCGTCACGCAGGCGCTTCGCTCGAAGCAGCCGGCGGACGGTGCTGCGTCTGCCGAAGCGGTGCGCGCCGGCGCGGAAGTCAACGCGCAGCGTTCCCCGACGTGATCACTCAGGTTTGACCGCGTACACGCGCGCCGTGCCGCATCGTGAGATGCGCCACGGCGCGCGTGTACGTGTGAAAGAAGGTTTTCGAATAGCAGGGCGTTTCGAAAAAAAGCCGCGGCGGGATCGGCGGCGAAACGACGCAGGGCAAACACGTAGACGTTCGCCTCCGGGTGCGACAGCACGCGGCGAACGTGTGCGGCAAAGTGTCTCAGTTTCGTTTCGGCAAAGATCATTTTCCACATTCATTGCTTGTTAAAAATCAAAGCGGCTGTATGATGCGGGCGCGCTTCCTTTGTCCGATGTCAGAGGATGTGTCCGGAACCACTCAATGAATGAAATTCAGGCAAACGTGATGAAAAGAACAACCTTGCAAAGGTTATTGCTTCCCGTCGGAGCCGGATTGGCCGCGTGTCTTTCCGGATGCAGCGCGGGAATCCTCGATCCCAAGGGTAGCGTTGGGGTTGCCGAGAAGCAGTTGATCGCCACTTCCACCTGGGCCATGCTCATCGTGGTGATCCCCGTGATCGTACTGACGCTCTGGTTCGCGTACCGCTATCGCGCGACGAACCGCAGCGCCACCTATGCGCCGAAATGGTCGCACTCCACGGCCATCGAAGTGGTCGTTTGGACCGTTCCCACGCTGATCATCCTGTTCCTTGGCGTACTGACGTGGAACACCTCGCACGAGCTCGATCCGTACAAGCCGCTCGAATCGAACGTCAAGCCGATTACCGTCGACGTGGTCGCACTCGACTGGAAGTGGCTCTTCATCTATCCGGATCTGGGCATCGCGACGGTGAACCAACTGGCGCTGCCGGTCGGCACGCCCGTGAATTTCAACATCACGTCGGATTCGGTGATGAACTCGTTCTTCATCCCGCAGCTCGGCACCCAGATCTACGCGATGGCAGGCATGCAAACGCGCCTGCACCTGATCGCCGACCACGCCGGCGACTTCGACGGCCTCTCGGCGAACTTCAGCGGCAAGGGCTTCTCGGACATGAAGTTCCGCACGATCGCATCGAACCCGCAAGACTTCGACGCGTGGGTCCAGAAGGTGAAGGCGTCCTCGACGCAGCTTTCGATGGACAAGTACGCGCAGGTCGCGCAGCCGAGCGAGAAGGTACCGGTTCAGTACTTCTCGACGGTCGACCCGAAGCTCTTCAACAACATCATCGCGAAGTACAACAACGGCCACGTCACGGATTTCAATGACGCGTCGTGCGGTACGAAGGGGTAACGAGGCATGTTCGGAAAACTTACACTGGATGCCATTCCGTATCACGAGCCGATCATTCTCGGCACGATGATCGGCATGGCGGTCATCGGCGCCTTCGTGTTAGGCGTGGTCACGTACTTCGGCAAATGGAAGTACCTTTGGACCGAGTGGCTGACGAGCGTCGACCACAAGCGTCTGGGCGTGATGTACATCGTGCTCGCCCTCGTCATGCTCGTGCGCGGCTTCGCCGACGCCATCATGATGCGTACCCAGCTCGCGCTGGCGTACAACGCGCCGGGCTACCTGCCGCCGCACCACTACGACCAGATCTTCACGGCGCACGGCGTCATCATGATCTTCTTCATGGCCATGGCCTTCATGGTCGGCCTGATGAACATCGTCGTGCCGCTGCAGATCGGCGCACGCGACGTGGCGTTCCCGATGCTGAACTCGCTGTCGTTCTGGATGACGACCGTCGGCGCGGTCCTGCTGATGATCTCGCTCGTCGTGGGTGAGTTTGCGATGACGGGCTGGCTCGCGTATCCGCCGCTTTCGGAGCTTGCATACAGTCCAGGGGTCGGCGTCGACTATTACCTGTGGGCGCTGCAGATCTCGGGCGTGGGCACGCTGCTGACCGGCGTGAACTTCTTCGTCACGATCATCAAGATGCGTGCCCCGGGCATGACGCTGATGAAGATGCCGGTGTTCACGTGGACGGCGCTCTGCACGAACGTGCTGATCATGGCCGCGTTCCCGATCCTGACCGTCACGCTCGCGCTGCTCGGCCTCGATCGCTACCTCGGCATGCATTTCTTCTCGAACGACGGCGGCGGCAACGCCATGCTGTACCTGAACCTGATCTGGGCCTGGGGCCACCCCGAGGTGTACATCCTGATCCTGCCGGCGTTCGGCGTGTTCTCGGAAGTCGTCTCGGCGTTCGCGAAGAAGCCGCTGTTCGGCTACAAGACCATGGTGTACGCAACGTGCGCGATCATGGTGCTCTCGTTCGTCGTGTGGCTGCACCACTTCTTCACGATGGGTTCGGGCGCCGACGTCAACGCGTTCTTCGGCATCATGACGATGATCATCGCGATCCCGACGGGCGTGAAGATCTTCAACTGGCTGTTCACGATCTACCGCGGCCGTCTGGAATTCACCTCGCCGGTGCTCTGGACGATCGGCTTCATGGTCACCTTCACCATCGGCGGCATGACCGGCGTGATGATGGCGATCCCGGGTGCGGACTTCGTGCTGCACAACTCGCTGTTCCTGATTGCTCACTTCCACAACGTGATCATCGGCGGCGTGCTGTTCGGCTACCTCGCCGGCTTCAACTTCTGGTTCCCGAAGGCGTTCGGCTTCAAGCTCAACGAAAAGCTCGGCAAGCGCGCGTTCTGGTTCTGGCTCTCGGGCTTCTATGTCGCGTTCACGCCGCTGTACGTGCTCGGCTTCATGGGTGCCACCCGCCGTCTGAACCACTACGACAACCCGGCATGGCATCCGTGGATGATCATCGCCTGGTTCGGCGCCGTGCTCGTGCTGATCGGCATCGTGCATCAGTTCGCGCAGTTGTACGTTTCGATCCGCGACCGCAACCTGCCGGAAAACCGCGACCTGACGGGCGATGCGTGGGGCAGTGGCCGTACGCTGGAATGGGCGATCGCATCGCCGCCGCCGTCGTATAACTTCGCCGTCATCCCGCATGTGAGCGAGCTCGACGAGTTCCAGCACATGAAGGAAACGGGCCGCGAAACGCCGGACGTCATCAACACGAAGTACGCCGACATCCACATGCCGTCCAACACGAGCGCAGGTGTCTTCAGCGGCTTCTTCGCGCTGGTGCTCGGCTTCGCAGGCATCTGGCACATCTGGTGGCTGATGATCGTCGGCTTCGTCGGCATTCTCGCGACGATCATCGGCTACAGCTTCCAGAAGAACGAGGGTTACTACATCCCGGCCGCCAAGGTCCGGGCCGACGAAGAAGAGCGCAATCGCGCACTGGTCAAGGCGTTTGCAGGCAAGCAGCGCGGTGGCAAGGTTGAAGAAGCACTGGAGGCCAACTGATGTTGACGAAGACAAGTGCGGCCGCACTCGCGGAGCACGATCACCACGATCACCCGCCCGCGCATTCGGTGTTCGGCTTCTGGCTGTACCTGATGACCGACTGCATTCTGTTCGGCACGCTGTTCGGCGTGTTCGCGGTGATGCAGAACCAGTTCGCAGGCGGCCCGACGGGCAAGGACCTGTTCGACATTCCGGGCGTGGCGATGGAAACGGCGGTGCTGCTGCTGTCGTCCATCACGTACGGTTTCGCGATGATCGGCGCGCACAAGAAGCGCGCCGGCCAGGTGCTGTTCTGGCTGGCCGTCACGTTCCTGCTGGGCGCGACCTTCCTGTATTTCGAACTGCATGAGTTCGCGCATCTCGTCGAAGAAGGCGCGGGCCCGAGCCGCAGCGCGTTCCTCTCGTCGTTCTTCACGCTGGTTGCCACCCACGGTATCCACGTGACGTTCGGCATGATCTGGATGATCGTCCTGATGGTGCAGGTGATGAAGGCCCCGGAACTGGACGAGCGCTCGGTGCGCCGCCTGACGTGCCTGAGCCTCTTCTGGCACTTTCTGGACATCGTCTGGATCTGCGTGTTCTCCTTTGTTTATCTTGCGAGCGTGATTTAAATGAGTGCTCATCCTATCCACGAAGAAGAAAGCCACGGCAGCTTCGGCGGCTATCTGGCCGGTTTCGTCCTGGCGGTGGTGCTCACGGCCGCTTCGTTCTGGCTCGTGCTGCATGGCGGCTTCCCGCATGAGACCGCGCTGATTGGCCTTGCCGTGCTGGCCGCGGTGCAGATCGTGGTCCACCTCGTGTTCTTCCTGCACATGAACACGTCGTCGGGCCAGCGCTGGAACGTGACAGCATTTGGCTTCACGGTGATGACGGTGCTGATCGTGATCGTCGGCACGCTGTGGGTCATGCACAACGTCGCCATGAACATGATGTCGCGCTGAGCATCATTGTCGGATCGTGCGCAACGCTTCGCTGCGCGCACGAACGACGAACGCCGCCGGGCTTCAAAGCCGGCGGCGTTTGTCATTGGCGCTCGCGGTTTCGCTTCGGAAAGCGAGAAAACTTTCGGGTGCGACGCAGATGCCGCTCAGGCGCCGAAGCGCTGGCGGACCAGTTCGGCCACGGCCTTGCCAAGGCGGTGGTGCTGCTCGGCCTCGTAATGCACGCCGTCGGTCGGGCTGACCTTGACGATGTCGCCGGCGTCGAGGAACGCGGAGCCGTACTTCACGGCCACGCGCTCGTAGAGCGGAGCGAGCAGGCGCGATTTGGCCGCGCCGTCCGTGAAGATTTCGCCGAGAAAGCCGACTTCCTCGATCGGCGCGGGCGCCATCAGCAATACGTGCGGCGTCGCGCCGCCCGGGCCGGCCCGGCAGGCCACGAGCGTCTCCAGCAGCACGTCGACCGAGTTCGCGATGTCGGCGGGCGTGACGGAGAAGCGCGCCTTGAGGTCGTTGGTGCCGAGCATGAGCACGACCACGTCGACGGGCAACTGGCTTTCGAGGCAGGGGCGCAAGTACGCGAGGCCGTTCTTGTGCCGGCCCTCGATGGGATCGTCGTGAACGGTGGTGCGCGCAGGCAGGCCTTCCTCCACGACATTCCAGCCGTCGCCCAGCGCCGCACGCAGCACACCGGGCCAGCGGTCGGCGGGGCCGAAGCGTTCGAGCACGCCGGGCAGGTTGAGCGGCTTGGTGCCGTGCGTGTTGGAGTCGCCGTAACAGAGCAGGGTGCGGGTCGCCATATGTTTCCTCGTTTGCGGATAAGTTGCCGATGCGAAATCCCGACAGCGCGTATCGCGTCCGTCGGGCGCTGCCATGCCACTACGAATTCTGCGAGATGACTAGACGACCGGTCTAATGGGCCGGTAGACTGCCACACCATGAATGCAGAGAGCGCCGTCGAAATGCGGCAATACATCCTCGATACCGCCATGCCCATCCTGCTGGGCAAGGGCTTCTCGGCGGTCGGCCTCAGCGAGATCCTCGCGGCCGCCGGCGTTCCCAAAGGGTCGTTCTACCACTACTTCGGTTCGAAGGAGGCGTTTGGCGTCGCTTTGCTGACGTCCTACTTCGCCGATTATGTCGAACGCCTGGACGAACTGCTGGAGCGCCATCCGGGCACGGCGGCCGAGCGGCTCATGCGCTACTGGGACGACTGGCGCGCAACGCAGTGCGCCGACGACCCGGCGGGCAAATGCCTCACGGTCAAGCTGGGCGCCGAAGTCTGCGATCTGTCCGAGCCCATGCGCCTTGCCCTGCAGCGCGGCACGGAGCAGATCGTGGCGCGGCTCGCCGCGTGCATCGAGGCAGGACGCGAGGACGGGACGCTCGCGAGCGTGAGCGACGCAGCCGTGACGGCGTCATCGCTCTATGAACTGTGGCTAGGGGCGACGCTGCTGGGAAAGATCCGGCGTGACGGGCGGCCCCTCGATGCAGCCATGGTGACGACGCGCCGCATGCTGGGCCTGCCGCCCGCCGGATAATCCGGCGGCGAGCGGGCGCGCCGCCGCCTGGGCGGGCACCCGCGCCGCATGATTCGACGTGCCGCGATAGACTAGACGACCGGTCTAATAGTCTGCTGACTGACTGATGACGGACCGGTTTCCACAACGGCGCGAGAGCGCCGGGATGCCATCGAGAAAGGAATTCCGATGAAGGTACTGATCGTTTTGACCTCGCACGAGGACCTCGGCAACACGGGCAAGAAGACCGGCTTCTGGCTAGAGGAGTTCGCGGCGCCGTACTACGCGCTGCGCGATGCCGGCGCACAGTTGACGCTGGCCTCGCCGAAGGGTGGCCAGCCGCCGCTCGATCCGAAGAGCAGCGATCCGTCCGCGCAGACCGAGGCGACGCGCCGTTTCGACGCCGACGCGGCCGCCCGAGCGGAGCTTGCCAGTACGAAGCGGCTTGCGGATGTGGATGTGAACGCGTTCGATGCCGTGTTCTATCCGGGCGGGCATGGTCCGCTGTGGGATCTCGCGGAGGATCCCGCCTCGATCGCCTTGATCGAAAGGACGCTTGCCGCAGGCAAGCCGGTGGCCGCCGTATGCCATGCGCCGGGTGTGCTGCGGCACGTGAAGGGCGCGGACGGCAAGCCGCTCGTGGCCGGCAAGTCGGTGACCGGCTTCTCGAATACCGAAGAGGCGGCGGTGGGCCTGACCGAGGTCGTGCCATTCCTCGTCGAGGACATGCTCAAGGGCAGCGGCGGCCACTACACGAAGGCCGCCGACTGGCAGCCTCATGTCGCCGTCGATGGGCTTCTGATCACGGGCCAGAATCCGGCTTCCTCGGAGCCGGTGGCCGAGGCGCTGCTCCAGGCGTTGCGCCGCGCGTAAAGCCGGGCGGCGTTGCCGATACGAAATACCCGATCTTTCAACCTGGCGCAGGCGCCGTGCTGCCCACGGCCTGCGTCCATCTGGAGAGCAGTAGATGTCCGCATTGTTCGAACCGTTCAAGCTCAAGGACGTATCCCTGCGCAACCGCATCGCGGTGCCGCCCATGTGCCAGTACACGGCCGTCGACGGCGTGATCAACGACTGGCATCGTGCGCATCTTGCGCAGATCGCGCGCGGCGGCGCGGGCCTCGTGATCGTCGAAGCCACCGCCGTATCGCCCGAAGGGCGTATCACCCCGGGCTGTACGGGCTTGTGGAACGATGCACAGGCACAAGCTTTTGCACCGACCGTTGCCGCGATCAAGTCTGCCGGCGCGGTGCCCGGCATCCAGATCGCGCACGCGGGCCGCAAGGCCAGCGCGAACCGTCCCTGGGAAGGCGACGACCACATTCCCGAGGGCGACGCGCGCGGCTGGCAAACCATCGCGCCGTCCGCGATTCCGTTCGGCGCTCATCTACCGAAGGTGCCGAAGGCGATGACGCTCGACGACATCGCCCGCGTGCGCGAGGATTTCGTCGCGGCGGCGAGGCGCGCGCTCGCGGCCGGCTTCGAGTGGCTCGAACTGCACTTCGCCCATGGCTACCTTGGCCAGAGCTTTTTCTCGACACACTCGAACCAGCGTGACGACGCCTACGGCGGCAGCCTCGAAAACCGCAGCCGTTTCCTTCTGGAAACGCTGGCGGCCGTGCGCAAGGTCTGGCCGGAGCACCTGCCGCTGACCGCGCGTTTCGGCGTGATCGAATACGACGGCCGCGACGACGAAACGCTGGCCGAGTCGATCGAGCTCGCGAAGGGTTTCCGGCGCGAAGGGCTCGACATGTTGAGCGTGAGCGTGGGCTTTTCCACGCCGACTGCGCAGATTCCATGGGCTCCCGCGTTCCTCGCGCCGATCGCGCAGAAAGTGCGCCGCGCCACCGGATTGCCGGTCGCTTCGGCATGGGGCATCGATACGCCGGCGCTGGCCGAGCGTTCGGTGGCGAGCGAGCAGCTCGACCTCGTGATGGTGGGCCGTGCGCATCTCGCGAATCCGCATTGGCCTTACCATGCTGCGCGCGAACTCGGTGTCGAGCGCGCCGCCTGGACCTTGCCCGCGCCCTACGCGCACTGGCTCGAGCGCTACAAGGTCGGCTGATTCATTGGCTGCGGTACAGGGTATCGGCGGATCGGGTTACATGTCCTCCGTAATTTGTGGTAAGGGTTGGTAAACGAAGGAAACGGGTTGGCGGCTATGCTCGCGCTGCGGCTGGCGCGTGGCGCCACGCACCCCGTAGTCCTACCGAACGCGACCCGACCCGCACAAACCGGATGCCCAACGATCCCCTCTTCGAGCGCGCCAGCGAGGCCCATCTCGCAGGCGATCTGCTTGCCGCGCGCAAGTTGTACATGGCGCAGCTGGAGCGTGACGCCGCGCATGCCGACGCGATGTTCCGGCTGGCCGTGCTGGATCTGCAGGAAAGCCAGCCGTCCGCCGCACGCGTCCGGCTGCAGCGCTTGCTGGAGCTTCGACCCGGATATCGGCGCTATCGCGAGGCGCTCGCGCAAGCCTGCGCAATGGGCGGGCAACACGCGCAAGCGGCCGAGCTTCTCCGCGGCCTGCTTGCAGAGGATGGCACCTCGGCCGAATGGTGGTTTGCGCTCGGCACGACGCTGCAGGCGCAGGGCGCCTTGATCGAAGCGGCCGATGCGTGGCGAAGGGTGGCGCAATGCGATCCCCGGTCGGCCGACGCCTCGAACAATCTGGGGAACTGCCTTCGGCTGTCGGGTGACGCTGATGGGGCGCAGGCGGCGTATCGGCATGCGTTGGCCGTGCGGCCCGACGATGCGAACGCACTCACGAATCTCGGCACGCTTCTGCAGGCGCAGGGACGCCATGACGAGGCGCTCGGCTTGCTGCAGGCCGCGTTGGCGGCCGCGCCGGATGCGCCAACGGCGATGGTCAATCTCGGCGTGCTGCTGACCCGGCTTGGGCGCCCCGACGAGGCAGCCGATGTGCTCGCGCGCGCCGTGGCACGCGATCCGGATTTCGCGCAGGCGGCTTATAACTACGGTAATGCGCTTCATGCTCTCGGTCGCCTTCGCGATGCGCAAGCGCAGTATCTTCGCGCGCTCGCGCTCGATCCGGCCCATGCCGAGGCTGCGAACAACCTCGGCAACGTGTACCGCGAGCTTGGCGATCATCGCGCGGCGCTGGACGCTTTCGAAACGGCGATGCGTGTGCGCCCGGATTTCGTCGACCCGTACAGCAACGCGGCCAATCTGTTGCGCACGCTAGGCCGACTCGACGACGCGCACGCGCTATTGCGCCGCGCGCTCGAACTCGATCCGGCGCATTCGTCCGCGCTCAACAATCTCGGCAATGTGTTCAAGGACAGCGGGGACCTCGACGAGGGTATCGCGTGCTTTCGCCGGGCCATTGCAAGCGATCCGGGCAATCTGATCGCGCACAGCAACCTTGTCTACGCGCTGTCGTTCCAGTCGTTCGACTCGGGCGCGATACTCGAAGCGGCGCGCGGGTGGGCCGCACGGCACGCCGCGCCAGTCGTGCCGATGCCTGTGCTTGCGGCTATCGAGCCCTCCGGAGAGCGCCGCCTGCGCGTTGGCTACGTATCGGCGGATTTTCGTGAGCATTGCCAGGCATTATTCACAACGCCGCTCTTCGCGCATCACGACCGGACGCGCTTCGAGATTCACGCCTATTCGAGCGTCGCGCGCCCCGATGCGACGACCGCGCGGCTAGCCGCCTGCGTGGAGGCCTGGCACGACGTGCGCACGCTGGACGACGCGGCGCTGGCGGCGAAGATACGCGCGGACGGCATCGACATCCTGATCGATCTCACCATGCACATGGGCAATGGCCGGCCTTTGCTGTTCGCGCGCAAGCCGGCGCCGGTGCAGGTGGCATGGCTCGCGTATCCCGGCACCACGGGTATCGGAGCGATCGACTGGCGGATCACCGATCCGCATCTCGACCCGCCCGCGCACGATGCTCACTACAGCGAGCAGTCCTGGCGCCTGCCGCATACGTTCTGGTGCTATGACCCGCTTGCCATGGAGCCCGAAGTGAATCCGTTGCCGGCCGCCAGCGCGGGACACGTTACGTTCGGCAGCCTGAACAACCCCTGCAAGCTCACGCCGGCAACGCTGCGGCTATGGGCGCGCGTGTTCGCACGCTTGCCGTCAGCACACCTCGTGCTCATGGCACCGGAGGGCGATGCGAGACGACGGATCTGCGCGAGGCTGGCTCAGGCGGGAATCGATCCGGTCCGTGCGCGCTTCGTTCCGTTCAGGGCACGCGATGCCTATCTGCGCGGCTATCACGAGATCGACATAGGCCTCGATTCGCTGCCGTACAACGGACATACCACGACGCTCGACGCGCTATGGATGGGCGTGCCGGTAGTCACGCGTATCGGCCCGACGGTGGCGGGGCGCGCGGGCTTGAGCCAGCTTGTCAACCTGGGCCTCGAAGCGCTCGCCGCCGATTCGGACGAGACTTTCGCCGAAACCGCGGTCGATCTCGCGAACGATCTGCCGCGCCTTGCGGCGCTGCGTTCCTGTCTGCGCGCGCGCATGACAGGTTCGCCGTTGATGGACGGCGCGCGCTTCGCGCGCGATATCGAAGCCGCCTACGAAGCGATGTGGACGCAGCGTCATCGCGCCATCTGACTTCGGCGGCTGCGACCCCGGATGTTCGATCGATATTAGTAATAATATCTGCCGCCTCCATGGCGTAGTTCGCATGCCATGTGCATATCGAAGGTGTTTGCAAAACCTACGGGAATCTACCAGGGCAATATTTAATAATAATGAGTAATATTATTAGCGCGGCGGCTTCGTGACACCGTGAGGTGCGCCACCCAGAGCGCACCGTTCCCACCTGAAATCCCTATCCGAAATCCGGCGCTAACCCGCGCGGATGGCGAAGGGGAGTTTTGCGCCAAGGGCCGCGATCGACGCATTGCAGGCGTCTCATCGCGCGCTCCTGTTTTCGCGTAATTCATGCTGATCAGTCGTGCGTCGTCGGTAACTGTTACTCGTGAATCGTTTAGTAATCCTGCGTTATAAGCGCGTAAAGCAACGCTGGCTTATTGGAGGGAATCATGGCGTGTAGAACAGTTGGACTGGTTTCTCTGTTGTTGTCGGCAGCCCTCGCGCTGTCGGCGTGTAATGGCGATTCGTCGTCCGGATCCCAGGTCGCCGGTGTGGCGAATTCGAGCGTTGCACCAACGAGCGCCGCGGCGCAGACGAATGCGGCGGCGTCCGCGGAAGTCGGGACGTCGACACCGCTGCCGTGCGACGCCGCTGCCGCCGCGGGCACGCCGTGCTCGGCGGCCCACAGCGTGACTCGTTTGCTGACAAAGACCTATACGGGGCCGTTGTTCCAGATCTTGCGCGCCTCGGATAACACCACGAAGGATATCTATCCCTACACGTCGGCCACGCTTCCAGGCGGTGCTCGCCGTGAGTTGGTCGGAACGACCAACCTCGGCAGTGTGAATGCCTTCTGCAACAACACCACGTGCTCGGTGTCGTATCTCTACGATCAGATCGACCGTGTCGCGGCGCTCAAAGGCGGTGCGTACGGCAATGTCCCCGCAACGCTCACGCTGAATCAGAACGGTGGCGAGTCGCTGACGTTGCCGAGCAGCGGTCCTGGTTCGCAAAGCCCGGTCACGGTGCCGGTCCTCAACGGCTTCGCGACGATCACGCTGCCCGGAAGCTCAGGAACCCTGACGGTTCAGTTGTCGCAGCCGCCGGTTGCCTTGACGACGCAATCGCCCACCCTTCAGTTGACCGTCGGCAACGATCTGCCGGCGCTGACGGGCTCAGCAGCGAAGCTTGCGCTGGTACCGCTCAACGGCGGGACGATCCCGGCGTTGTCGACGCTGGCTGGGCAGGCGTACCGGAACCGCTTCGGGACCGTGAACCAGTCGATCGGCGATACCGATATCGCCGAATACATGGTGGCGGGCGCGCACTACGACCAGTCTTCGACGTGTTGCGGGACCTACGGCAACATGGAGAGCAGCGCGAATTCCAGCACCTATGCGCATGGGGAAGTCGAAGGGGAGATGTTCGCGCTGGCGTTCTCGGACGGCGCGGCCGCGGTATTCGGCTACTGCGACGGCGATTCGGGTCAGGCGCCGACCGTGAAAGACCCGGTGTGCAACGGGCTCGACGTCAACTGGCCCGGTGTCGACGCGGAAGCGGGCGTTTATCTCTACGGACCTCAGCAGCCTCCCAAGGAGAAGTTCGTCACGGTGCTCGCGAAGTATTCGCCCAACACGGCGTCCAATATATTCGCGGTGAAGGGTGGGGCGGCGTCACAGGGGGTGCTCACTGCCGTCTACGATGCAGCGCCGCCGGAAGCCTACAACTTCAGTAACGACGCGGGCCATGCCTTCAACGGCCAATGGCAGGGCGGCCTTTCACTTGGCGAAGGCGGGGACGGCAGCTCGGCGCCGATCCAGTTCTTCGAAGGCGCGGTCCTCACGAAGGCGACCACCGACACGACGGACAACGCCATCCAGGGCAGCATCGCCGAATTCTATGGCCCGCCGAAGGACAAGGAACTCGCCGCTTGCTACGCGGGCAATCTGGTCAATTCACCCTTGAGCCTTGCGATTCCCGATGCGTGGAGCCAGAGCAACGGCGGAACCGCGCAGCCTGCTCCCGACATCTACGGCACCAGCCAGCGCGCCGCGCTGGTCACGGCCACGAATGGCTCCGCGGTGGCGAACATTCATGAAGTCATCCGGGTCCAGGGCGGGCAGACGTACAGCTTCACCGACTATGTGCTGGCGACGACGAACGCAACGGTATTTCCCGGCGGATCGATCCAGACCGACGACTCGAACGGCACCGAGTTCGCCTGGGTCCTCAACACGAATACGGGCAGTATCGTTCGCGGAACGTGGGGCGCGGGCCAGGCCACTTCGCTGTCGGCGGTGAAAGCGGGGAACTGGTGGAAGATCACCATGACCTTCACCGCGCCGGTGGGATCGAATAACGCCTCCATCTTCATCGATCCTCCGACCTCGAGCGCCGGCGGTACCCGGTCGCAGCAGGCGTCCTATCTCAGCGCCACGCACTACTGCCCGAGCCTGTCGATCCAGACGGCTTCGACCATGTAGTTATCCTGACCTTGAACCCGCCGGGGGCGCCCCCCCCCCCCCCCCCCGCCGGGGGCGCCCCCCCCCCCCCCCCGCGGGGGGGGGGGGGGGGGGGGGGGGGGGGGGGGCCGGGGCGGGGGGGCGGGGGGG